>CAYMAA010000056.1:0-11000 GCA_964388305.1 uncultured Lachnospiraceae bacterium
TTCAATTTTTTTGGGTATATCACTTGCGGAAGAGTCGAAAGCGTTTCCTGTTGCGGCAATCCCGTCATTTCCTCCCCAATTAAAGGCTTTTGTTTGGCAAATTTTAAGCTCGTCTTTACCGTTGTATTCAAAAAGAGCCTCTATGTATCTTAAATTATATAAATGTCTGCCGTTTTCTATTGTGAAGTCCGCCTTATCATTTCCGCCGCCCATTAACAGATTTGTATGAGAGCTTTCCTTTTTAAGGCTTAAATTTCCATCACTGTCTATTGCCTGAACACGCACAAAAAACTCGTCCATAGGGTTTATTCCGCAAATGTAGGCAAGCTTTAGTCCGCAGCAGGTTTTTTCCAAGTCCTCCGCCAAAATTTCTTCTTTATTTTTAAGACCGTTTTCTCCCGTAAAAATGCTTTCGCTGTTTATGTCCAATCCGTCCGCAATTATATGTATATCATAGTCCGCCTTTCCCACTCTGCATAATAGTCCAATTTCGTCATCAAAGGGCAAAATATCCCCATTTTCATTGAATAAAGCGTATTTGCATTTAACATACCTGTAGTCGTCACTTGGCAAAAGGTCGCTCCCCTGTATTAAAAGCTGCATTTTAGCATTGTTTTCTTTACTGAAAAAAGTAACATAATAATTCATATCAAGAGGATTTTCATAACCCTCCTCCATTTTCCAGTTAATGTCCAAAACTTCACCGTTGTTTACGGAAAGACTGTCAATAACAGGTCTTTTTGCCTTATTTGCGGCAGTTTTCAAAGGCTCTGTTCCATAATAGCCTAAACCTATGCTTCTTCTGTCAATATTAGGGTCGCCAATAGGCAAAACTCCTTTATTAAGACTATTAACATTATCACCAAAGGCATATTCCAAATCCTCAGCCTGTTCACTGTACCAAACCGATGCCGCAACGCCGTCTGTAAAGTTTATTTCAACACAAACAGACCCCTTCCATATTGCGGGGTCGGCATAATATCCCTGTAGCAGCTTTTTTAACAGCTCCCTGTTTTTATCATTTTCATCGGTATTTTTTCCAAACTTTATGTAATTGTATTCCTCGTAACCGTCAGTGGGAACGCTCTGCTTTAACTTTTCCGCCTCGTAAAAAAACTCATTTAAAACCCCGTCCGCCTTTTTTTCCGTCAAGGCTGTCTGCACCTGCGTAAATACAGCCTTTGCGGTTTCATTGTTCTTTTTGTAGCAGGCATAGCTCATGTAACCCTTTACCCCAATAAAGCCAACGGAAAATAAAATGCCCGTAATAGCCAAAACCGCCATAAGCTCCACTAAAGTAAATCCATTGTCAAAAAATTTTTTGCTCATAAACATTACCCCAAATGTTCCCCATAAAATTAATGCCGAAAGCTACCCCTTGCCCCTAACCAATTTGTCGTAAACCTCTTTTTTGGAAATCCCTCTGTCCTTGGCAACAGCTTTCATTGCCTCTTTTCTGTCCATACCCTGTTCAATATAACCTGCATAATGCTCTTCTATGCTTATTTCCTTAAATTCCGCAAACTTCCTGTCTTTTATTTCTTCAAAATCCGCGCCGCCTATTACAATAACAAATTCTCCCCTCGGCTCATTTGTTTCATAATATTCCGCAAGCTCTTTAAGTCCCATTCTTATAACCTCTTCATGCTTTTTGGTAATCTCCCTTACCGCCGCCGCCTCTCTGTTTCCTGCCGCACGGTAAAGCTCTTTCAGGGTTTCCTTTAAATGGTGAGGCGCTTCATAAAAAATACTTGTCCTTGTTTCGGTTTCAAGCCTTTCAAGAACAATATTTCTCATACGCCTGTTTGATGGCAAAAACCCCTCAAAAACAAAGCTCCTCCCTCCGATTCCGCTTAAAACAAGAGCCGTAATAACAGCCGTGGGGCCCGGCGCCGCAGTAACCTCCACCCCGTTTTGCCTGCATAAATTAATAAGCGTCTCTCCGGGGTCGGAAATTCCCGGCATACCCGCATCACTGACAAGAGCAACATTTTTACCGTTAAGCATCTCCTCCACAAGCTGCCTGCCCTTTTCCTCTTCATTAAATTTGTGATAAGCCGTAAGCTTTGTTTTTATGTTAAAGCTGTTAAGCAGCTTAACAGTGTTTCTCGTGTCCTCTGCCGCAATAATGTCCGCCTCTTTTAAAATCCTCAAACCCCTAATGGTCATATCCTCCAAATTTCCTATAGGCGTGCCGCATACAAATAACCTTCCTGCCATAAAATCACCCAAAATATAAGTCTGTATACTCCCTGCTGTGCTTTCCGCTTTCGTCATATAAATTAAAAGCGGTCATAACCTTAAGTCCGGGTTTGCCTCCCTTAACACCCTCAATCAGTATTAAAGACGGCTCTCTGCCTGCGCTGTGCTGAATACACTGAAGTCTTTTAGGCTCAATGCCGTATTCTTGCATAGTGTTAAAAATCTCAATCATTCTCTCGGGCCGGTGTACCATATAAAATCTTCCGCCAAATTTTAAAATATAAGCCGCTGCGTCAATAATACTGTTAAGATCAATCAAAATTTCGTGCCTTGCTATACGCTTTTCAATGCTTTCGTTTTTAATAATACTCCCCTCGGGGGTATACGGCGGATTTGAAATAACAACCTCACGCTCCCCGGCCTTAAACATACTCCTGACGTTTTTAATATCTCCCAAAATAATATTCATATTGTCACCAAGTCCGTTAAGCTCCATATTTCTTACGGCAAGCTCTGCGCTTTTTTGCTGAATTTCAATACCCGTAACGTAAATGTCATCGTAAAGCGACAGCAAAATTAAAGGAATAATGCCGTTGCCCGTGCCTAAATCCACAATACGGTCGTTTTTCTTAATCTTTGCAAAATGCGCCAGCAAAACAGCGTCCGTACCAAAGCAAAACAGCTTTGTATTTTGAATTATCTTAAATCCCCGTCTTTGTAAATCGTCAATTCTTTCAAATTCGTTCATATCAGTTTTCCGCAGCCTTGCCCCTCTTTTTTTTCACAATCTCTATTTCGTCAGCCGTAAAAAACGCAATGTTGGCGTTGTCCTGAGGGTTTTCCCTAACAGCGGCCCTAATAATACCTCTCAAAACATTAACGGATAAAACCTCTCCCACCCCTTGAGGCGTTTTAATAATATCACCCTCACGAGGCATATTTTTGTTAAGCTCCTTGTATGTATCCTCTTCATACTTTAAACAGCACATTAAACTTCCGCAGTTGCCTGAAATTTTTGACGGATTAAGAGAAAGATTTTGATCCTTTGCCATTTTAATGGAAACCGACTGAAAATCACCCAAAAATGTAGAACAGCAAAGAGTTCTGCCGCAGTTGCCTATGCCCGAAAGCATCTTTGCCTCATCTCTTACGCCTATTTGCCTAAGCTCAATACGGGTATGGAAAACTGCCGCCAAGTCCTTTACCAAATCCCTAAAGTCCACTCTTCCGTCTGCGGTAAAATAAAAAATAATTTTGCTTACATCAAAAGTAAACTCCACATTAACAAGCTTCATATCCAAGCCGTTTTTCTTAATTTTTTCAATACATATATCAAATGCCTCGGCTTCCTTTTCCTTGTTGGAATTGTAAACTTCCAAATCCGTTTCACTTGCCGCTCTTATAATTTCCTTAACGGGCATAACAGCCTCGTCCTCTTCAATCATTTTGTTGGGAATAACCACCGTGCCGTATTCAATCCCTCTTACCGTTTCCACAATAACCCCCTGGCCGCTGCAAAACTGCTCTCCCTTGGGGTCAAAATAATATATCTTCCCTGCCCTTTTAAACCTTACGCCAATTATAGTAATCATTGTTATTTCTCCTTTATTTTAAAAGCCATTTGTTCCAGACTCATTTGTTTATTAACATTTATGCTTATGTCCCTTAAACATTTTTCCACGGCGCTGCTGCCTCTCATAAGCCTTTTAAGGCTTACGCTGTCCGCAAACTCTTTAATAAGCTCAATATAATCCTTTTGAATTACCCTTTCTGCTCCGCAGGTTTTGTAAACAAGCAAATCCCTGTAAAATAAATATATAAGCTGCAAAAACTCACCGGTTTTTTTATCTGCGGCGGCTATTTCATCACAAATATCATAAATACCCATTAAATCCGCCTTTTCAAGCCTGCTCGGAATGTGTACCGCCTTGTTTCTGAGTTCAAAAAAATCCTCATCGTTAAGCAGTTTAACCGCCTGTCCCAAGCTGCCTCCGCTGCACGCCGCTCCAATGCCTGCCCTAACCTCATCGTTAAACCCTCTTTTAATAAGCTCCTTAACAATCACGTCCTCGCCCAAGCCGTTAAGCCTTATGAGTAAACATCGGCTTAATATTGTGGGCAAAAAGTTTTTGTAATTACTTGTTAAAAATATAAAAATACCATAATCGGGAGGCTCTTCAATGGTTTTAAGCAAAGCGTTCTGAGCCTGTTCCGTAAGCTTTTCCGCATTGTTGATTATAAATATTTTGTATCTGCACCTGTACGGCTTTATGTTTGCCCTTTCAACAATTTCTTCCCTTACCGCATCCACGCCCAAAGTGGATTTTTCCGTAGAAATGCAGTAAACATCGGGGTTGTTCATCTCATCTGAGCTTTTGCAGGCAAAGCACTCTCCGCAGGCTTTTCCTATGCCCCTTTCGCACATAAGCGCCCCCGCAAAAATTTCCGCAAGAGTTTTCTTCCCGCAGCCAAAGGGTGCGTCAAATATATATGCGTGGTTAATCCTTCCCGAATTAATCATTCTTTTTAAACCGTTAATAACGGTTTTGTTTCCCAAAAAATCGCTAAATCTTTTCATAGACTGTTTTCATTAATATATTTTTCAACAGTTTCGGCAATTTCGCTGCCAATTTCCTCAATACTGCGGTTTGCCTCCACTGTAACAATTCTGTCCGTATATGTTTTCGCAATTTCCAAAAAGCCTTTGTAAACCTTGTTATGAAAATAATTTTTTTCATTTTCTATTCTGTCAAGATTTTTTTGCTCTTTCTTTCTTTTAATTCCCTCCTCGGGGGATAAGTGCAAAAAAAACGTAATATCGGGTTTAAGTCCGCCTGTTGCATATTGGTTAAGGTCAAAAACCCTTTCAACGCCAAGCCCTCTGCCTATGCCCTGATAAACAAGAGATGAATCCACAAACCTGTCGCAAATAACAACCTGTCCGCCTTTTAAAGCAGGCAAAATTTTTTCATACACAAGCTGACACCTTGCGGCGGCATAAAGCATTGCCTCTGTCATAAACTTCATCTTGGTATTTGCGCTGTCCAAAATAATATCCCTTATTTTTTCGCCAATCTCCGTACCTCCCGGCTCTCGTAACATAACCGCACGGTAATTCTTTTCGGTTAAATATTTTTTAAGCAGTTCAGCCTGAGTAGACTTCCCCGCCCCGTCATTTCCTTCAAAACTGATAAATAATCCCGACATATATTTTTCTCCATACACATTTAAAATTACTTCATAATATGTATTATAACACATTTTAAAATATTTGCAACCGTCATACCTTTAATCTTACAGTAAAAAATCGGCGCAATTCAATACAATACATTTATAATGAAGCGCCGAATAATTCAAAAGTAAAAATAAACTCAGCAATATTCACGCATATTTCCCAAGCTGTTTGCAAATTTATTTTCAGCCGCATATTAATCAATGCTTCTGTATATACATTGCCGAAAACCAAAATTTTAATAAAAAATTTGTTGAATGAAAACACTTGTTGGTTTATAATAATAATATAACACAAAGCAAAAGAGAGGTTTTTTCATGAAAAAATATTTGAGTTTTTCTGCCGCCGCATTAATGCTTGTTTTCACATTTTCCTTTAATGCCCTTGGGGAAGAGTCTTGCGAAGCAAATGCGGAATCGGATATAAATACAGATGATAGCTTAACGGAGGAAAACGCTCCCGCAATCATTGTTGCGGACGGCGCCGAGCTGAACTTTGAAACCGAACCCGATATTATTGACGGCACAACATACGTTCCCATACGTCCTGTTCTGGAAGCCTATACTAATATGGATATAGACTATAAAACCGGCAGCAGCGGCAGAATACTAACCGCCTACACTTATAACGGGGATTTCTACTTAGATGTAGATAACGGCAACTATCTGTATGACCGCTATGATGAACCGGATATTGTAAGCATACTAACCCTCAAGCCGTATATTAAAGATAGCTGCACAATGCTCCCCGTGAGAGAAATTTTAACAATTTTGGGAGCAGAAGTGGAATATGACGCCGACACAAAAACAATTTCATTTCATTCCGAGGATTATAACAAATTTAAAGAATACATAGGCTTGCCCTATCCCATAGTACTTGAAAAACTGGAGAACATTACAAGCCTAAGTGTTATTGAAGGAATTTCCGATATGACAGGCTATGAGGATTTTGCCGAGCTTGCCAAAAAAGCTCTTGATGAGAACTATAACAGCGAAGATGATTTCGACTATTACCCAAACTTCTGCTTCAGCGAAATAAATGAGCTTAAAAAACTTTCGGATAATGAAGAATACAAAAAGTATATTCCCTCATTTTACTGCTTGTTTATGTGTGAGGACTTCTCTTCCTTTATGGAAATCGACGACAGCCTTACAATTAAGGATAGCATAAATAACATTTATTCTTTCTGCGATGACTATAAAGCGGGCAAAATACTTAAAATAAATTCTCAAACGGAAGAATACGCAAGATACATTTTTTCCGTATTTCTCTACTATACGGAGGATCGCTTTTTCTACGCAAACGATTCTTTTAACCGTAACGGCAGCTCTCAGGATGAACAGTTCGACTACACGGAGCATTTTAAAAAGCACTTAACCGTATATGATGCCTATATCTGGCCGGATGACCCAATAGAATACGGTTTTATAGAAAGAGTTGAAAACTACCTTAACAAATACTACAAATATAATAAGGAGTTTTTTAAGGCAATAGAACAAAACAACACAAAATACGGCTTAAATATTGAAGAAGATCCTTTCAGACCTTTTTCATATCCGGAGGTTTATAATACACTAATAAAGGAAGTGAAATAACAGCAATGAAAAAATTAATTCTTTCAGGTATTGTATCGGCTCTTTTTGCCGTATTTCTTTCAAATACTGCTTTTGCGGAGGAAAAATACAGCATATTTATAGATTACTCCAAAACAGAACTTGCGGAAGAGCCCTTTGAAAAAAACGGCAAAATCTATCTTCCCATAATTCCTGTTTTGGAAAAATATCAAAACACCGCAATAACCGTTACCGAAAATGATGCAGGGCAGCAGCTTTCCTTTGATACATCTGACGGCAGCTTTACCCTAAACCTGAAAAACGGAGCTTATGCCTATATTATTGATAATGAAAATTATGGCGTTTCCACATTGTATAATGACCCTACGGAAAACCGTATGGGTGTTCTGGAGTATAAACCCATATTAAAAAACGGCACATACTATCTGCCTGCGGATGAAGTTGTGGAGCTTACCGATGGCACAGTAACCTATGATGAAAATCTAAAAAGCGTTAACATTGTTTCTTGGTTTTATTTGGAAAATATTAATTATGTGGGAAAACCCTTCCCTATTGTATATGTCTGCACAGACCTGTCCGTTGCCGAAGCGGAAAAAATTTCCCTTACGCAAGGCTATGAAAAGCTTATTTCATATTGTAAGGACTTGGAAGATGTTATAAGAAGCGGCAGCGCCTATAACAGTAATTTTGAAGCGGCATACAATAAGCTGTCCTACAATCTTGTAAACGCTCTGCAAAGCCTTACATCGGATTCCGCCCTGCCAAACGTGTTTAATGTTTATTTTAATGAGGATATTGGCGAATATTTTATAAAAGATAATTCTTTAACAATGGAAGAATCCATCGATAATATAATCCCTCAAATAATCAAAATTTTAAAACAGGAGAATAACATAGACCCCGTTCCCGTAAACTCAAAATATATGGCTATTGCCAACTATATAAATACATATTATATAATAAGCGCCCAACAGGTTAATGTAAATTACTCTTATAACGACAGGGTTTTTAACGACCAAATATCCGATGCGTTAGATAATGCAAAATATTTGGAAATTCTCAGCGGAAATATAGTCTATCTCTACGGCGATGAAACCGTAAGCTATTCAAGAGATGTAATAAATGCCCATTATGCGGAATTTTATTCAATCATTTACAGCGACCTTTATAAAAACGATAAAAAGGATAATAAAATGCAGGTTGCCGAATAATAATCATAAAATGCAGTTTAACCAAATAAGTAAGTTCCCCCACCGCCTTTAGGCTCATAAGTTTTACTAAAGCTAAACCTATGAGCCTGAAGGAGGGACTTCTTTACTTGTTTAAAAAGTCTGTATATTGTCGTGTATGCCCGTGCTATGGCGCGCGCAGTCATTTAAGATAATTTGCTGTTCTCTGTTAATTATCGTAATTTGTTGTAATTAGGTGTACAATTTGTTATTTAATTTCAGATTTAATAAAATTTGTTAAAAAAAATAATTGTCAATTAACTTTATTTGTGTTATAATAGGTTAGGTTAATTATATTTATATAAAAAAGGGGGTTTTTTATGCTTGTAAAAAGATATATTTCAATTATAACATCATATATTTTGTGTGTAATCTTGCTTACAACAGCATTTTCTTTCTTTGAAAAAAGCTCCTTAAATCAAGATAAAAAGCTATTTAATTCCATAGCGGCAAATAAAGCCAATCTTATAGTAAACACCATTGAATCTTCCTTTTTAAGCGCTTATGAAACAGCAGCTCTTGTTGTTGAAAATGACGGAAATACGGATTTCTTTGATGAAATGAACACTTTTTTATATTCCGCCGGCAAAAATGCGGATAATGATTATAATTTTATAGCGGTTGCGCCTGACGGAGTTGTTGAAAAAATATACCCTTCATCCGGTGATGCGGAAAATATGCTTGGCTTTAATTACTGGACTGATGAAGAAAGCAAAGAAGAAGCCGAAAAAACCAATAACCGAAGCAGCCGCCTTTTGCTTGAAAACCCCGTTATTGATGAAAAAGGAAATTATGACTTTGTGGGAAAGCTCCCCGTATTTTTAGAAAAGCAAGGCAGCAAGGATGGCTGCTGGGGTCTTGTAGTATGCAGTATGGATTTTAACAGTATACTGAAAAAAATGCAGCTTAGCGAGCTTTATACATCGGACATAAAGTATTCATTATACTGCATAGATGATGAAGGAAACAAAATCAATATAAGCTCTTCCGAAAAAACAGTAGAAAACCCGATTAAACACGAGTTTAATATGAAAAACCTTAAATGGGGGCTGGAGCTTGAGCCTGCCAACGGTTGGTATAACAAGCTGGAAATTGTTATAGGTATGTTTATTATTTTAGGCGTTTCCGGGCTTATTGTTGTAATGATGCTTAACAGGCTTAAAATTAAATATACAAATAAAAGGCTCAAGGAGCTTGCTTATGTGGATAATCTTTCCCTTTGCTTTACAAGGCATTATATTAATTCTATTTTAATAAATAACGATACGGGGGAATGGAAAGACCCAACGGTTAAATATTCCGTTGTACTTGTGGATATAGATAATTTTAAGCATGTAAACGATACCTACGGTCATCAGATAGGCGACAGAGCCATTGTTTCCATAGCAAAAATTTTAAATGAACACGCCAGCTCAAAATGCGGCGACTGTGTAATAAGGCACGGCGGAGATGAGTTTGTTCTTCTCTATAATGATGTAACCGAAGAAAGATTTAAAGATAAGCTGATTTCTATTCTTTCAATGGTCAGAAAAATTCATTTTAACGATTATCCCGAACTAAAGCTTACCGTAAGTATGGGCGGCGTTTATTATAAAACAGCTCAAAAAAAGCTCTATTACGATATGATTACCGAGGCGGATAAAAAACTCTATGAGGTTAAAAACACAGGGCGTAACAGCTTTAAAATATAATTTTTCATTTTTTACCTGCTATAATACTTTGCTTTAAGGTCAAACTAATACTGTAACAAGGTTACAAATTAATTTCTGCCTTAAACCTACAATAATATATTTTGAGGCAGCTAACAGGAGGTATTTATTATGGCAAGTAACAGTAACGGTTCAGGGTCAGGCTCTTCCAACAAAATCAATGTGCCGGAATCCCGTAAAGCTATGGAAAACTTTAAGTATGAGGTTGCTGACGAAATTGGTGTGCCTTTAAAAAAAGGCTATAACGGCGACTTAACATCAGCGCAAAACGGCTATGTAGGCGGCTATATGGTTAAAAAGATGATAGAAGCGCAGGAAAAGAAAATGGCGGGAGATACAACCGAAGATTGATTTGCTCTTGCGCCATATATTTTAATTAATAATTAACAGTAAAGGGTATTGCAAATATTACGTTGCAGTACCCTTTTTCTGCATAAAAAGAGCCGTTTCCTACACGGAAGCGGCTCTATAGGAGGAAAATCGCCATTAGGCGTTTGCCAAATCAAACCTGTTATCTCTGTAGTCTATTGTAACCTCATCACCTTGTTTAATTTTGCCCTCCAAAATTTTGTCTGCAAGCAAATCCTCAATTTTTGATTGAATTGCTCTTTTAAGGGGTCTTGCTCCGTAAACAACGTCATACCCCTCATCGGCAATTTTATCCAAAGCCTCGTCGGAAATTTTCAGGTCAATGCGCATATTCTCCATTATTCTGTTTTTAACGTCTTTTAACAAAAGCTCTGCAATCTGCTTAATTTCGTCCTTTTTAAGCATATCAAAAACTATAATGTCATCAATCCTGTTCAAAAATTCGGGACGGAATATTCTCTTAACCTCGCTCATAACAGCATCTTTCATTTTATCATAACGCTTTTCCTCGTCCTGCTTTTCATCGCCGGTGTTTGCAAAGCCAAGATTTTTTGGCGATATAATATTTTTTGCGCCGGCATTAGATGTCATTATAATAACAGTGTTTTTAAAGTCTATCTTTCTGCCCTGGCTGTCCGTAATATGCCCGTCGTCAAGCACCTGCAAAAGAATATTGAATACATCG
>CAYMAA010000057.1:0-2413 GCA_964388305.1 uncultured Lachnospiraceae bacterium
GGGTAAAGTGGAAGAAGCGCTGATCAATGAAGATTATGATAAGGCAATCAGCCTGCTTTTGAAGCGGCCGGGTGAATTTGCAAGAAGGCTGGATCAGCTTCTCAGGAAGTATGAGAACAGAGAGGCTGTAGTGAACGCCTTCCAAAAGGCGGCTGACTCTGTTTCAACCACGGTTCTTTTGCAAGTAAGAGAGCATTTTCTGCGCAGGTCAAGCCAGAGCCCTGCACGAGTTTTCTTCCCTAAGGGAAATTTGGCAACAAGCTATTGCATACAGAATACACTTCCTCCAATACCTGAAAAGTACTGCAAGGCTATTGTGCTGATTTGCGAAAACGCACTGATAAATGCTTTCAGACAAAAAGATTTTATGGGTAATGTGTATCTGTCCGAGTCATTTAAAAATTATATAGTTCCGTTCAGTCAAAGAAGCGCAAGCAAAGCACTCTTGACGGTAACAAGAGGGTCACGTATACCACTTGATGAGAATACAAATACCCTAAGAGGTTTTATATGGTGGACAAATGACAAGGATGGCGGAAGGGTGGATTTGGATATTACTGCCGGGTTCTTTAGCGACACCTGGGAGCATCAGGGGCATATATCATACACCAATCTGACAGTTGATGAGATAAATGCGTGTCATTCCGGCGATATAGTTAACGGCGGGCCTGTTGAAGGCGACGGTGCGGCTGAATTTATTGATATTGACGTTAATTCAGCCTTGGATGCCAATATACGATTTGTTGTATTTCAGGTATATTGCTTCACAAGGCAGAAATTTTCCAGCCTGCCCAATGCAGCATTTGGCTGGATGAATAGAGAAAAAGCTGATTCAGGTGAAATTTTTGAACCGAAAACAGTCAAGCAGAAGCTTGACCTGTGTGTTCCGGGCGTAGTGAGTATACCTGTTATATTTGACTGCCTGAAGAAAGAGCTTATCTGGTGTGATATGTCTTTAGGTGATAATGAATTGGTGGTATGTTGTGGACGTTTAAGCTCAAGGTGTAATAACATCGAGAACAACCTGAGGGGTGTGGCTTCAACCTGCTACAGCATGGTCAATATTGAAAAACCAAATTTGTATGACTTAATTTACTTACATATTAAGGCGAGAGGTTTGCGTGTTGACAACAAAGATGAAGCTGACATCATCTTTGATATTGAACAGCCTGCCGAAGCTTATAATGCAGACAATAAGGCTGAGGTTGAGCAAGAAGCCGCAAGCAGCAATATGGACAAAGATGCTGAAGCAGCAGCGGTAAAGCCAAAAGTAATTACACCGTATGACACAGACATTTTTATGGGTGAGTATTTATAATTTTTGATGTGATTTTATTAAAGAAAATGGCATTGCTTTATTTGAATGTTATTTTTATCGAAAATTATAGACTAATGCCGCAAATTTTAACGAAATTGGAATAATTTAGCTTGGATTTAGTAAAATTTGACAATTATTTTTTGTTGTGATACAATAAATTCACAATATATGATGCGGCCTTATCTATTTTTACTGCAATTTAACCAAGTAAGGAAGTTCCCCGCCTCTTAAGGGTCATAGGTTTTGCCAAAGCAAAGCCTGCCCTACGGGCATTCCGATTTCTTTCGGGTTCTAAGCTACACTTTTGCACAGCAAAAGTTCTGAAGTATGCGCAGCGATAGCGGAGTACGAATATCCTTGACCTTTGAATTGCGTTAAACTTAAATTATAAATAAATAAAATAAACTTTAAGGAGTGATTATATGTTTAAATTTGAGATAGCCTTTGATGAGGATAAGGTTTTAAGGGAGAATAAATACAATATTGATGAAATGTATAATATGGCAGACACTTGCTTTGAAATGTATGGGATAACAAAGGTAGCTAAAGGCACATATCGCAGTAACGGCAGAGAAAAGGACTTGTCATATATGTGGGGTATTATCGGCGGTTTATATAATACCAAATGGTTTAACCATTATGTATCTAAAATACTTTGGCACGACAGCAAATATGATGATGTGAACGGTATTCATACAAGAGATGTTTTAAGTAATTTTAAAAAATACGGAATTGGCGCTGATGTGTAAAAGACGAATAATACAGAATGTATAATTTGATTTAGAAAAAATAAATTGCCTATGAGTTTGAAAAGGAAAAGGGAGGTTACGGCAGATACAAGCATAAAAAACAGATGGGTTTATGAAAGAGATAAAGCCGGACACGGCGGAGATTGTGGAAATAATTGGTATGTTAAACCGGAAAATAGTAAAACGGGTGATTATCATAATGTTAGCAATGATGGACGAGTGTTATGGGGAATTGATTTTTTAATATGAAAGTTAATGATTTTAAATATTTATTTGTGCAAAGCGGCGGAGCAATATATTGGCAGGACAAAAATTTTGATATTGGAAGATGTTTTATGTCTGTTGG
>CAYMAA010000057.1:2513-10755 GCA_964388305.1 uncultured Lachnospiraceae bacterium
AGTACAAAAATTATTAAAAAGAATATATTTAGGTGGTTAATATTTGTATATTCATTTATCGGTTGGATGTTTCTCTTTGTATTTACATTTGGCTTGGCTGTTATTTTTATAATGCCTTACTTTGAGCTTGCGGTTATTGAGTTTTACAAAAGCGAAAAATAATATATATTTACACAAACTCCGGTATTGACCCTATAAACAGTTTAGATAATATTTTATAAAATCCTATTAAACGAAATGACTTGCGTTTTTTATGTTGCATATATTGGGTTAAGTGTGGTATAATTAAATTCGGCAATGGGAGTATGTTTTTACCAAATGAGGAGGAAATTATGATTTTAAAGAGGTTTTTGGGCGGCTTTTTGGTTGTTGTGACTGTTCTTGCGGGCATAAACTGCTTTGGGTTTGACACATACCCCTATGAAGCTGCCGAGAGTGATTTAGAGAATACATTAAGTATTGAGGAGCAGATGTTGGCGGCTGAAAATACCGGTGAGGCTGAGTATGCCGAGGAAACGGAAAATGCTGATGCGGCTGAGTATTATGCGGAAACTGAAAATGCAGAGGACAGCAATTTCAGCAGCGGAAGCGCTGCCGTTGCACCGCCGTCCTTTGGGGTTGTTTGTGCTTTTGGCGGCAGAAAGGTTACATTTTTATCCAAAACCTATGATGCTAAAATTTATTATACCACAGAAAACCGTTCTACGCTTACAACATCGGATCCGTGTGTTAAAAACGGGAGTACAGTGCTTTTTAATAAATATTACGGAACAATGTATGCAAGAGCTTATTACAAGGGAAAGTGGAGCGTTCCCGCAAGACTTATTTTGAAAATTCCCACAGTAAATACACCTTCCGCATGGAGAACGGACAGCACCCATATAAAGCTTTCCACAACAACACCGGGAGCATATTTGTATTATACAACTGACGGAACGACACCGTCTATGAATAATTATGCCGGCAGGCTGTGGTGCAGCCGGATAATAAGAATGGGAAAGGGCAAGGTTATAAAGGTAATAGGTGTAAGGTCAGGCTTTACGGATAGTCAAATAACCACATTTTATTCATAAAAATTATTAAGCAGAGGACAAAATATGTTAGAGGCACTTAAATTTGTTTGGAAAGAACACGTTGAAAATATCAGTTTAATTATAAAAATGTCATTTGTAAATATGAAAAAGCAGACGTTAAGAACATCTTTGGGTGTGCTTTGGCAGTATATACACGACTTTGTGTACTTTTTTGTATTTTTACTTTTCAGAATACTTATGGCAGGCAACGGAAGTATTGACGGTATACACAATGTTGTGTTTCTTATAACAGGTCTTATTCCGTGGTTTTTTATCAGCGAGGCGCTTTCGGTGGTTTCATGTTCAATAAAATCCAGCAAGGCTATAATTACCAGCATTAAATTCCCCGTAACGGTTATACCGACAATAGAGCTTTTGGGTATTTTTTTAAAAAGAATTTGGACATTTTTATTTATATTTGCCGTTGCAATATTTTACGGATATTTAAAGCATATTAACTTAATTTTGTTTTTTTATTTTACATTTGCAATGCTTGTATTTATGTTTGCGATAATGCTTACAATAACGGCATTTGTGGCTGTATCCAGTGATTTTCAGCAATTATATCTGGTTGTTATAAGAGTATTTTTATACACAATGCCCATTGTTTGGGGTTACAAGCACATATCTCGGTTTCACGGACTTGTTAAAATAATTAAATTAAACCCTATGGTTTATATTTTTGACGGATACAGACGAGCCTTTGCCTTTGGCGTTTGGGGAACGTATCCATCCTTAGGATACACATTATATTTTTGGGGATTTGTAATTATAGCAATATGTGTTGGCAGTTTTATTCAATTTAAACTGAGAAAATACTATGCTGATTTTTTGTGAGGTGTATTTATGGAAGATTATGCTATTAAGGTAACTAACCTGACTAAGATTTTTCATTTATTTAAAAAGGATTTCAGAATTTTGCCATGGATATTTACAAAAAAAGGCTGTGACCTTGAAAAGGTGGCTTTGGACAATATCTCATTTGAGGTGAAAAAAGGCGAAATGGTGGGAGTTATCGGGAAAAACGGCGCAGGAAAATCTACCCTTATGAAAATAATTGCGGGCATAACCTTTCCCACAATGGGAGAGGTGGACGCTGTGGGGCAGATTGGCTCTCTTATAAATTTAAGCGCAGGCTTTAACCCTGATTTTACCGGCAGGCAAAATATTTATTACAAGGGCGCTATGATGGGTTTTTCCGATGAGTTTATTGACGGCATTATGGACGATATTATAGATTTTGTGGAGCTTGGAAGTTATTTTGACCTGCCTATCAGAATGTACTCCTCGGGTATGAGCGCGAGGCTGGGATTTGCTTTGGCGGTTTTTACAAGTCCCGATATACTCATTGTTGACGAGGTTTTCGCCGTTGGCGACAAGCAGTTTCAGGAGAAGTCCCGTGCGAAAACAACGGAGCTTTTTAACGCGGGAAAATCGGTTTTATTTTCTTCACATTCCGATAATCTTATAAAAAAGTTTTGTCAAAGGGTTTTATACATTAAAGATGCAAAGATTGCTTTCAGCGGAGATGTAGATGAGGGACTGGAAATGTATAACAATGATGTTTTGGCGGGACGTTAAGGAGAGTAAAATGGCAGACAAGAAGAAAAGAGAAATGAAAGCATATAAAAAGCTGATTTTAAAAAGCGGTTTATATGACGAAGCTTATTATAAAAGGCAGTTTGAAGAATTGCCCGAAGGGGATTTACTTGAATATTTTATATTAAACGGAGAAAACGAAGATAAAAATCCCTCCGAATTTTTTAATGTAAATTTTTATTTGGACAGCTATGATGACGTTAAAAAAGCAGGCATTAATCCTCTTATTCATTACATTCTTTTCGGCAAAGCGGAGGGGAGAAGTATTCAGTATGATTTGAAGGAGGGGAAATCCGTTTATGACAGATGGTGTAAAATCCACAAAGAAATAAAACCCCCAAAAAAGTATTTTTGCGACCTGCGTGATATGGCTGTTATTTTAAAAAGCGGAAAGTTTAAAGGGGCATGGTATATAGACAAATATGAGGACGCATACAGGTATTTAAGCAGCAAAAAAACATGGAAGTGGCGGTTTGGGAAAAATCCTGTTTTAAAATTTATTGCTAAATTTACTTCTTCTCCTTTGGCATATTATGTAAAATACGGTATGTACAGAAACGAAAACCCCACAAGGGAGTTTTCCAACGAATTTTACATGAACAACAATGCAGACCTTATTGACGGACCTACCCTTACACCCTTTGTACACTACATTTTACACGGTGAAAGGGAGGGCAGGCTTGCCAACTATTCGGGGGAATTTTTCAAAACATTAAAGGAGATATTTATCGAAAACAAGGGCAGGGTATCTGTTATAAATAACCGTATTTCGCTAATAAAGGCTGCCAATGGGGCGGCTTTAAACGAGAACATTAAAAATGCGGACGGAAACATTATTTATATAAGCAAAGACGGGCATTTTTCAGGTGATGTGAGCTTTATTGAGGAAATGTTTAACGATGAATCCGTTTTTGCTGTTGTTTTAAAAAGCGGCAAGAAGAATTTTGATATTTTAAGCTATATTGATTTTGCAGTAAGCGAAGACGTGCTTAACATTCCTT
Source organism: uncultured Lachnospiraceae bacterium (assembly GCA_964388305.1). Lineage (GTDB taxonomy): Bacteria > Bacillota > Clostridia > Lachnospirales > CAG-274 > JAJQCI01. The sequence continues at coordinate 6,187 of CAYMAA010000057.1, forward strand.
TAAGCTATGACAGAGTATATTTCAGAAAACCCGATGAAGAGGCTTTGGCGAGGTTTGATTTTAATACTGCGGAAGGCTTTAATAATGCTGTTTTACATCTATGCGCAGGGGGCAAGGTTGGCTTATATTATGATGAAAGCATTGAAGAGAAAGCTCCTCAGGACGTAACGGAGGAGTATACCAAAAATATCGAAAAGGTTTTGTTTGACGTATACTGCTGCGGCAAAAAAAGAAAGTATGATATGTATGCCGCTTTAAGAAAAACCGTTAGAAGCCGGCACAGTTACGAATATTTTGCCCAAAATTACAAAGCGGAGGACTATATTGGTGACGGCAGGCTTAACATTTTAATAGGCATTTACGCATTCAGCCACGGCGGCGGAGAGATTATGCCCATAAGACTTGCAAACAGGCTTTATCAAATGGGACATAATGTTACTGTTGCGGCTTATTGCAGTGATGCGGAGCTGCCTGTAAGAAAAATGCTTTTGGAGAGCATACCCGTATTTTATACCAATGAAATTGACGATTTGGCTGTTATGATTAATGCTTTGGATATTAAGGTGGTAAGCTCACACCATCAGGCAATGCAGCGCCTTGTGAGTGATGTAATTACAAAATATCCTCAGCTTAAGGGCAGATTTGCCAATGTGGCAACATCTCACGGTATGTATGAAAACTTTGACGATGAAACCTTAGAGTACATTTTTAAAGAAACAAAGCTTATGGAAAATACCGATTACTGGACATACGTTGCGGATAAAAACATTATTCCTTTTGAAAGATACGGTGTTTTTGATGAGGAAAGGTTTATAAAGGTGCCTAACGGTATGGAAAGACCGAAACCTGTTAAAGTGGATCTTTCCGCTTACGGCATTAATAAAAATTCATTTACCATTGCCATTGCAAGCCGTGCTTTAAAGGAAAAGGGCTGGCTTAATGCCATTGAGGCTGTGGAAAAGGCAAGGCTTGCCACAGGCAGGGATATTCATCTTTTGCTTATTGGCAGCGGCGAGGTATATGACAAATACAGAAAAAGCAAGGGGAACAGGTTTATTCACTTTTTAGGCTTTAGGGATAATCCTTGCGATTATTTTTACAGCGCGGATTTATGTATGCTTCCTTCATACTATGCCTCGGAAAGCGCGCCGCTTTGTCTTATAGAGGCAATGATGTGCGGAAAACCCTCTATTGCGGCTGAAATTGGCGATGTGAGATATATGCTGAGCTGCGGCGGCAGGCTTGCAGGCAGTGTGTTCCCTCTTGAAAATATGACCGTAAACAATGATGTGCTTGCGGAGGAAATTGTTAAAATGGTTACGGACAGGAAATTTTATGAGGAGTGCTGCGCCGCTGCAAGGGAAAAGGCAGGGTATTTTGAAATTTCCAACATTGCCGAATTATACATTAATGTTTACAAAAAAGGCATTGAAGAAGATGAGGGTTACAACCCCGAAAAGGCGGAGAGGATAAACAGACTGCTTATAGACGGGGAAAACGGAAGAGGGCCTTTGGTAAGCGTAATTGTGCCAAACTATAATCACTCCGCATATTTGCCTATGAGATTGGACTCTGTTTTCGGACAGACCTACAAAAATATACAGGTGCTGCTTATGGACGATTGCTCTACGGACAACAGCAGAGAAATTTTAAGGCAGTACAATGAAAAATACCCCGACAGAAGTGTTATTTTATTTAATGAAAGCAACTCAGGGGGAGTGTTTCATCAATGGACAAAGGGCATAAGAAGCTCCAAGGGAGAAATTTGTTGGATAGCCGAGTCCGACGATTATTGCGAGCCTACATTTTTGGAAAATGTTTTGACTGCCTTTGACGACCCCGAAGTAAAGCTTTCTTACTGTCAATATGTTTTTGTAAATGAAAATAACGAGGAAAACAGGGGCGGTTTTTTCAACTACGTTGGAGCTGTTGACAAAAACAAGTGGCATAAAAACTATGTTAATGACAGTATTAACGAGGTGGAAACCGCACTGGGATTTAAAAACACAATACCCAATGCCAGCGGCGCTGTTTTCAGAAATCCCAAAGAGATGGATCTTTTTGCGGACAAAAGCTGGTACGATATGAAAATTTGCGGCGACTGGATATTTTATCTTTATGTTATACAGGGCGGCAAGGTGGCTTATACTGTGGATACAAAGAGCTACTTTAGGTTTCACACAAACAACAGCTCCGCAAAAACCTACGGAACAGATGTTTATTATAAGGAGCATATGCTTGTGGCGCAGTGCATTAGGCGAATATTTGCTCCCGACAATGATATTATTGTTAAAAACTACGAAACAATTAAGGATTTTTACTTCCGCAATGTTACAGACGGCACAGAGGAAAAATTTAAAAAACTGTTCAATTTGGAAAAGGCTATGGAATGGCAGCCTAATGCCGCAATAAACGAAAACAGTATTGCAAGGCATTCTAAACGGCTGTTTGATGAAAACAAGGAATACAAAACACTGCTTATTGACCCTATTTTGTCGGCTACAGATGACAGAAGCATATCCTTAGACGAAAGAATGACAAGAGCGGGGGGAAACAGCGGAAATATGCTTTTTGTAAAGGCTGTGGAGGAGCAGATCAACAGTGTAGGAAAAATTTGGTTCAGTATTAGGGACTATAATGAAATAAAAGAAAAATACGAAAATATCAGCTCTATAATTCCGTCCTCCAATTTTATTATTAAAGGCAGTGACACAACGCTTAAAGGTATGGATAAGCTGTATAGCTGCAGCGGCGGAAGTATTACCATGGCAGGACTTGGCGCTCAGGCTTATGAGCCTTACAACACACCCAGACGCCTTGTAAATCAGCTTTCGGAATATGCAAAGGACTTTTTCAGAAGAGCTGCCGACAGATGCACATCCTTGGGCGTTAGAGGGGAGTTTACGGCAGAGTGTTTGGAGCTTATGGGCATACACAATTACAGAATAATCGGCTGCCCCACCTGCTATAAGTATTTTGACGGGGTTTACAAGCCTGTTAAAGAGCCTGATATGAGCAAACCCGTATTTAATGTTACGGGTAAAAGGCCTTTGGAAACAAGTCTGCTTAAGCTTGGTATTAAGGCGGACGCGGCATGGCTTATTCAAATGAGAACGGAGCTGCCCCAAATTATCGAAGGGGAGGACGTTAGCCTTGAAGAGGTTGAAAAGAGCTTTCCCGGGCTTGTTTACGGCGGCGAAATACCCTTTGAGGAGGGTAAAATTTCATACGGGGAATTTAAGGAGTTTATGCTGAGAAAGGGCAGGATTTTCTTTAATATGGATAAATGGAACGAGTTTATGGAGGAGGAACGGTTTTCCTTTTCCTTCGGAAGCCGTTTTCACGGGAATATGAGCGCTTTCAGAAGCGGAACTCCGGCGCTTTGGATAACTCACGACTGCAGAACTGCGGAGCTTGTTAATACCTTGCATTTGCCAAGCATTGGCATAGACAGGCTTGAAAGCATTGAAAACGCCGAGGAGCTATTGGAATTTTGCGATTATTCCGATTTTTACAGGCATTACGGGGAATTGGCAAGGGAATATGCGGCATTTTTAAATGAAAACCATATTGAAAATAAATTTTCAGCAAATCTATAACATTTTTTGCGATTGCAGCAATCAAAAAACGAGCAGGCGCTTATTGAAACGCCTGCTCATTATTTTTGAAAAAATTAATATAATTTATTTATTAAACGATGCCCTGTGCCATCATAGCTTCTGCTACTTTACGGAAGCCTGCAATGTTAGCGCCTGCAACATAGTCGCCCTTTACGCCGTATTCTTCTGCTGCTGAAGCCATATTGCCGAAGATGGAAACCATAATTCCGTGGAGTTTGGAGTCAACTTCTTCAAATGTCCAGCTAAGGCGTTGGCTGTTTTGGCTCATTTCCAATGCGGAGGTTGCAACGCCGCCTGCGTTTGCCGCCTTTGCGGGAGCAAAAAGAACACCTGCCTGCTGGAATACCTTAATAGCCTCAAGAGTTGAAGGCATATTTGCACCCTCGCCAACAGCCTTAACACCGTTTTTAACAAGTGTTTTTGCGTCCTCTTCGTTAATTTCGTTCTGAGTTGCGCAAGGAAGAGCAACATCGCAAGGAATTGACCAAACACCCTTGCCGTTATGATATTCTGCCGAAGGCTTATGAGATGTGTATTCCGAAAGTCTGCCTCTTCTGTTAAATTTAAGATCCTTAACATATTCAATGTCTACGCCGTCCTTGTCGTAAACATAACCTGTGGAGTCTGAGAAAGAAACAACCTTTGCGCCGAGAGCAGTCGCCTTTTCCGCCGCATATACTGCAACATTGCCTGCGCCTGAAACAACTACTGTTTTGCCCTCAAAGCTGTCATCAGCCGCTTTTAGCATTTCCTGAACAAGATATACAAGACCGTAGCCTGTAGCTTCTGTTCTTGTAAGAGAACCGCCGAATGTAAGGCCCTTACCTGTAAGCACGCCTTCATAAAGACCTGTAATTCTCTTATACTGACCGTACATAAAGCCTACTTCACGTCCGCCGACGCCAATATCACCGGCAGGCACGTCTACATCTGCGCCGATATGCCTGTA
>CAYMAA010000058.1:0-10479 GCA_964388305.1 uncultured Lachnospiraceae bacterium
TTTTTATGATAGAATAAAAACGTATTAAGCGGCAAGTGAGCTTAATTTTATGATATAATAAAGGTATATTAAGCGGCAAGTGAGCTTGATTTTATGATAAAATAAAAACATATTAAGGCGGTAACTATATGATTAACAACAAGAAAAGGTTTATGAACATTTTAAATGCTACAATTATAACGGCGGCTCTTTTATGCGGTGTAGTCTTTATTGCGTGTTCAATTATAAATAAAAATGCAGAAAAAGCCATACATAACTCCATAAAAGCTGCTACTGTTCAGTTTAAAGACGATATTAACAAAACCGTAAACGGAGATATTGAGCAGTTGGAAGAAATTGCGGATATAATTAATCAATACGAGGATACGGACGGAGAAAACGCAAGAAATATTATTATGGGTTTTAAAGGCTTTAGCACAATAAGCCGGCTGGAAATGCTTTTGCCCGACAATACAATGATTATAAGCGACGGAAACACTGTTGAAGCTCCCGGCAACATACGCTTTTCCGATGAGGCTGAAAAAGGCTTATATATTTCCGAGCTGACAAAGGACAGTAATTTCGGCGGCAGCGCCGTTATAAAAAAAGCCGTACCCATTATGAGGGACGGCGAAACTCGGGCAATACTTTACGGTGTTGTGGATATTGCAAATTTTGAAGATGTGTATAAATCTGAAATATATAAGGGCAGCGCAACGCTTTACATAGTGGAAAGCGGCAGCGGCAATCTTTTAATGGGCGCAAGTGAGGACACGGCTGAAAATATTTATGATATGGAAGTCAGCGAGGATTATACAAGGCTTAAAGAAAACATAAAAAATATGGAATCGGGTTATACGCTTTTGCATACCCAAAAATTCAAGGATAATTTGTATTTATATTATACTCCTGTAGGCATTAATGACTGGGTTGCTATAATTTCCATACCGGAGGGGGCTGCTTTTGAAGACGCAAACAAATTTGAAACGGTTTTATATATACTCTCTTTTGTATTGCTTTTAATTTTAGGGTTTTATTTTGCTTATCTTATTAAAACAATAAATAATGAGCTGAAATATGTAAAATTTATGCTTAGGGTTTCTCAAAGCCTGTTTGACTCACATAAAAATAAAAATAAATTTAAAACCGCTCTAAAAATTGTTGAAAGAAAAACAGATGCGGGAAGCGCATTCTTTATAGGTATTGAAAACAGAAAAATGCGAAACTTTTTTTACAGCAGCTACGATCCTCTTCTTTCGGATTATTTAAAAAACATTGACGAGAATGACATTTTTTTAGACGAGCTTTACAGATCCGGCAGCATAATATACCGCAGACAAAAAGAGTTTACGTTAGGAAACGGCGAAAAAATATATTTTAAAAATCTGATGCTTTCCGCCGTTAAGGACGGCGAGGGAGATGTAGTGGGTGTTTTGGGTGTAATTAATATGCGGCAGGCCTTGCGTTCCACCGCCGTTTTGGAGGATATTAAGCTTTTGTTTTCAATGGCATGCAACAGCTTTAACTCCTATAAAATTATACACAGGCTTGGTACTGTGGACTCTCTTACGGGTATTAAAAACAGAAATCTGTATGAAAAAGCAATAGAAGAATTTGAAGCCGCCGGAGCGGAGAACTTTAGTTGCGTATATGTTGACGCCAACGGACTTCACTCAATGAACAACAGCTTGGGACATAAGGCAGGAGATAAAATGCTGAAATGTGTTGCGGACTGTATGAAAAAGGAGTTTGGCAGTTGCTGCTACAGAATAGGCGGAGATGAATTTGTGGTGCTTGTAAAGGGTTTAAGCCATAAGGAGGCGCTTGCTAAAGCCGACAATATGTGTAAAAATGTGGAAAAAAGCGGATATAAAATTTCATTGGGCGTGGAGTTTGCCGAAAGGCTTGAAAACATTAATGATGTTATAAACAATGCGGAAAGAAAAATGCAGGAAAACAAGTATTTGTATTATCAGCAAAGCTATAGTGAAGGCGAGGCGGCTGATAATAAGACAAGCTCCAAACGGAAAATCAGGCAGGCGGCTTTTTCCGACCACGATGCAAATGTGTTCTTATCCGTAATAGCGCCCCGTTTTATGGGCGGATATTTGGTTAATTTGGATAAGGACAATGCTCATATTGTTTACATACCCGAACATTTTGAAAGAACCCTTAAAAAAACAGGAGGAAAATTCAGCGATGCTATTCGTATGTATGTTCACGAAAGAGTACAATCCGATTATGCCCGTGAGTTTGAAATGTGTTTTGACTTTAACTGGATAATTGCCCAGCTAAACAAAAACATTGTTCCCACACTGAAATATAAAAGAAAAGATGATAAATTTGTTGTTCTTAAAATTTATAAATCTACGGATTACAGCGAAAACAACCACGAAACGGTGTGGGTGTTTGAAAAATGCGATTAATATAAAAAGTCCCCCGGTTGGGGACTTTTTATCTGCCGAAAATTTAATTTTTTACAATTTATCTATTGCCTGTTTAAGGTCTGCAATAATGTCGTCTGCGTTTTCTATACCGACGGACATTCTTATAAGCTCGGGTTTAACGCCACATTCTTCAAGCTGTTTATCCGTAAGCTGACGGTGAGTTGATGAGGCGGGGTGAAGAACGCCTGTTCTTGCATCTGCAACGTGACAAACTATGTTTGCAAGCTTTAAGCTGTCCATAAGCTTTTCGGAAGCCATTCTGCCGCCCTTTGGGCCAAAGGCAATAACCCCCGCGCAACCCTTCGGAAGATATTTTTGCGCCATTTCATAATCTGCGCTTGATTTAAGGCCGGGGTAGTTTACCCAAGCAATTTTATCGTTGCTTTCCAGAAATTTTGCAACCTGTAAAGCGTTTTGGCTGTGTCTTTCCATTCTTAAGTGGAGTGTTTCAAGACCTATATTAAGGAGAAAACAGTTCATTGGAGCAGGTGTTGAGCCTAAATCTCTCATAAGCTGTACTCTTGCCTTTACTATAAAAGCGGATTTACCGAATTGCTCGGTATATACCACACCATGGTAGCTTTCGTCGGGAGTTGTCATTTCAGGAAACTTTCCGCTTGCCGCCCAGTCAAAATTGCCGCTGTCCACAATAACTCCGCCAAGAGATACTGCGTGACCGTCCATATATTTTGATGTGGAATGAACAACAATATCCGCACCGTATTCAATGGGTCTGCAAAGGTAGGGTGTTGGGAAGGTATTGTCTATAACAAAGGGAATATTGTTTTCGTGAGCAAGTGTAACAAACTTTTCAATATCCAAAACCTTTAATGCGGGGTTGGAAAGAGTTTCCGCAAAAACAAGCTTTGTGTTTGGCTTAACCAGCTTTCTCAGTTCTTCAATAGGAGTATCGGGTTCTACAAATGTTACATCTATACCAAACCTTTTAAGCGTTACGGAAAACAGATTAAATGTACCGCCGTAAATTGTTGTTGTGCTTATAAAATTATCTCCCGCACGGCAGATATTAAGCACGGAAATAAGAGAGGCAGCCTGCCCTGCCGATGTAAGCATTGCGCCAACACCGCCCTCTAAATCCGCAATTTTCTTTTCTACTGCGTCAGCCGTTGGGTTTCCGAGCCGTGTGTAAAAAAATCCGTCCCTTGTAAGGTCAAACAAATCTCCCATTGTTTTTGCGGACTCATATTTGTAGGTTGTGCTTTGCGCAATAGGCACTACTCTCGGTTCTCCATCCTTAGGGGTATACCCTGACTGCACACATTTTGTTTCTATTTTCATTTGCATTACCTCCGGCAATTAATTTTAGATTTACTCTGTATGTAAAGAGAATACCACATTTTGCGAAAATTTGCAATAGTCCCTGTTATTTTTTCACGGAAATCAATTGCCATATAGCGCCTATGGTTTGTATTTCTGTTATTCTCCTGCTTTGTTTTTACAAATTGAATGATTTAACCAAGTAAGGAAGTCCCCGCCTCTTAAGGCTCATAAGTTTTGCTGTAGCAAAACCTGCCCTGCGGGCATTCCGATTTCTTTCGGGTTCTAAGCGACACTTTTGCGCAGCAAAAGCTCTGAAGTATGCGCAGCGATAGCGGAGTACGAATATCCTTGACGAACGAAAAAATAATTATTTGACAAATCGTATGCTATATGCTATTATAAAAATGTAAGAGGAAACAACTTGACGGTTGCTCCTCACATCGTTAGAAACAGTTATCTAACCGCTTGTGGTGCAACACAGGCGGTTAATTCTTTATAAGAATAATTATGAGAAAAAGTAATGTTAAGTATGTAATTACTTCTGACATAATATCAATCCCCCTTTCGTATATAGATTGGGGGAGGAACAACCGCCTTATGTTCCCTCTTACTGCTATTATTTTACAATATTTTTAAGCTGTTGTAAATAACCGATTTTACAATAAGAAAATATATAAACTCATCAATATTTTTGTTAAAAGCAGCATAATTCCAAACAAAAAATCCTCTTTACTTTCGCAAGCTAAAGTGTTAAAATATATTCAAGCAAACCACAGCCTACAGTAAAAGGAGGTTTATTATGCAAAAAAAAGACAACAGCGTCCTTAGCAGGGACTTTTTATATGAATGTATTTTAACACTTAAAACAAAGGAGGATTGCGCAAGCTTTTTTGAGGATCTTTGCACAATACAGGAGCTTAACTCCATAGCTCAGCGCTTGGAGGTTGCAAAGCTTTTAAAGCAGGGGCAAACCTATACGGCAATTGCGGCAAAAACAGGCTCTTCCACAGCGACAATAAGCCGTGTAAACCGTTCGTTAAGCTACGGCACAGGCGGCTACGACTTGGCATTTGGCATACTAAAGGAGAAAGATAAAAATGAATGATATATTAAATGGACTTAACCCCATGCAAAAACAGGCGGTTCTGCATACAAAAGGGTCATTGCTCCTGCTTGCGGGGGCAGGCTCGGGCAAAACAAGGGTGCTTACCCACCGCATAGCTTATCTTATACAAAACGGAGTTAAACCGTGGAATATTTTAGCAATAACATTTACAAACAAAGCAGCAAAAGAAATGAAGGAGCGAATAGAATCCGCATCACCCGAGGGGAAAGACGTTTGGGTATCTACCTTCCATTCAGCCTGTGTCCGTATTCTCCGCAGAGAGATTGACCACATAGGCTTTTTAAATTCTTTTACAATTTACGATAGCTCCGACAGCGAAAAGCTTATAAAAACAATTCTAAAAGAAAACAATATAAACGATAAAACCTATAAGCCAAAAGCGATCCTTTCCATAATAAGCTCCTGTAAAAACGAAAAAATTTCACCAAAAGCATTTTACAAGGCGGCAGACGATTTCAGAAAGGAAAAAATTGCGGAAATATACGAGGAATATCAAAAAAGACTTTACCACAGCAATGCGCTGGATTTTGACGATTTAATTTTAAAAACAATAGAGCTGTTTGAAATATGCCCCGATGTGCTTTACAAATATCAGGAGAGGTTTCGTTATATACTTGTTGATGAATATCAGGATACAAACACAGCACAGTATATGCTTGTAAACCTTTTGGCGTCAAAATACCGCAATTTATGCGTTGTAGGTGATGATGACCAGTCCATATACGCTTTTCGCGGCGCAAACATAATGAACATATTAAATTTTGAAAAGGACTACCCCGAGGCAACGGTTATAAAGCTGGAGCAAAACTACCGTTCCACCTCCACAATACTAAATGCCGCAAACGAGGTAATTAAAAACAACGAGGGCAGAAAAAGCAAAACACTTTGGACGGATAACGGCAAGGGCGAAAAAATTACGTTTTTCCGCGCGGACTCCGACAGAGAGGAAGCCGCCTTTATTGCGGATAATGTTAAACGTCTTGTAAATAAAGGTGTGCCGTACAGCAATATAGCGGTGCTTTACCGCAACAATGCCCTTTCCCGTATTATAGGAGAGGGTATGGTGAGGGCGTCTGTTCCTTATGTTGTTGTAAGGGGTCATTCATTTTATGAGTCTATGGAAATTAAGGATATAATTGCTTATTTGAAGTTTATATACAATCCCGAATCGGAAATAGACCTTACAAGAATAATAAACGTGCCAAAAAGAGGCATAGGCGCCGCTACGGTGGAAAAAATAGGGGATATTGCCCGTAAAAGCGGCAAGTCCATGTATGAGGTTATTCAAAACATAGAAAGTATACCCGCCCTTAAAACACGCTGCGGCAGTGTGCTTCGTTTCAGAGAGCTTATGAACGGACTTATAAACGCATCTCTTACCACTCCCGTAAGTGAGCTTGTGGAAATGGTTTTGTGGGAAACAGGCTATTTGCCCGAGCTGCAGGCAGAGGGAGATGCTGCCGCCCAAACAAGGATAGAAAATCTGTATGAAATGCAAAGCAAGGCAGTGGATTTTGAACAGCAGCACCCCGAGGATTCAAGTCTTGCGGCATTTTTAGATGAAATTTCACTTGTTTCCGATGTGGACGCTCTCCAAAACAGTGAGGAAGGAGCAGTTGCCCTGCTTACGCTCCATGCCTCAAAGGGTTTGGAGTTTCCCATAGTTTTTCTTGCAGGCTTTGAGGACGGAATTTTTCCTTCAGCCATTGCAACCAACTCAGGGGATATTAAGGATCTTGAAGAAGAAAGGCGTTTGCTCTATGTGGGCATAACAAGGGCAAAACAAAAGCTTTATGTAACCTGCGCCCGTACACGCCTTACCCACGGCGATTTTACTGCCAATCCGCCGTCAAGGTTTTTGAGGGAAATTCCCCCTGCCTTTGTGGAAAACCTTTCTCCCGATATGGGTAATACAGCCTCGGCATTTCCGAGAAACGGCTCAGTAAAAACAATTCACAATGCCGAAGAAAAGCCGGTTTACAGGGCAGGCAGCGCAAGGCCGAAAACAGCGTTTAAAACCCCCTCCGGTCATAAATATAAGGCAGGGGATAAGGTGCGCCAGCTTAAATACGGCATAGGCACCGTTTTAAATGCCGCACCCTCTTCGGGAGATACGCTTCTTACAATAGAATTTAAAGCAGGGGTTAAAAAGCTGTATGCAGGTATGGTTAAACCCGTTAATTGATTTAAGGAAGAATTTATATGTTAAGCATTTACATTCACATACCCTTTTGTAAAGCAAAGTGCGGCTATTGCGATTTTAACTCCTTTGCTCCCAAGGCTGATGAAATTATACAATATAAAAACGCCCTTATAGAGGAAATAAGCCAAAGTCCCTATAAGGGTGAGCCTTGCGATACCCTGTTTATTGGCGGCGGCACACCTTCTTACATTTCTCCGATTTATATAGAAGAAATACTTAAAGCCGCAAATAACGCCTTTCCCTTTAAAGCCGATTGTGAAATAACTGTTGAAGCAAACCCGGACAGTATTACCCCCGATGGCTTAAAAATTTATAAAAATGCAGGGGTAAACCGCATAAGTATGGGTGTACAAGCCTTTAACAACAGCAATTTAAGGCTTTTGGGCAGAGTACATACTGCCGAAAGAGCAATACGGGCATTTGAAGAAATACGGCTGGCAGGCTTTAAAAACATAAATATTGACCTTATGTTTTTTTACCCATACCAAACCCTTGAGGACTGGGAACAAACCCTTAATACCGCTGTAAGCCTTGCGCCTGAGCATATTTCCGCCTACAGTCTTATATTGGAAGAAGGCACGCCCTTTTATAAAAAATATATAAATTATCAGACAAACGAAGAGCTTTATCGTATTATGTATCAAAGGGTGCAGGAAATTTTAAAAACGGCAAACCTTTTTCCTTACGAAATTTCCAACTATGCAAAAGAAGGCTTTGCCTGCCGCCACAACATAACCTATTGGAAGAGGTATAACTATTTGGGTTTTGGTCTTTCGGCTCATTCTATGTATGATAATGTGCGGTTTTCCAACACATCAAGCCTTAATAAATATTTAAAGGGCAGCCGCAGGGAAAATGAAGAGGCGCTTTCAAAGCAGGATCAAATTGGAGAATTTATGTTTTTAGGTATGCGTATGACTCAAGGTGTTAAGGGAACGGAATTTAAAAAACAATTCGGTATGGATATGTTTGAGTACTTTAAAGTCCCAATGGAAAAATATTTGAAATTAGGACTTTTGAAAATTAAGGGTGACAATCTATCCCTAACATTGGAGGGCATACACGTTTCCAACACAATTTTTGCCGACTTTATATAATTTTCTTAAAAATATTAACAAATCACTTGACATTTTCTTCAACAAGTGATATTTTTATAACAGTTAATAGCACTCAACGCAAACGAGTGCTAACAACAGACCGTGAGTATAAACCGCCGAAGCAGCAGGAAGTGATTTTATGGATTTAAGCGGAAGAAAAATTAAAATATTAGAGGCAATTATAACGGATTATATTCAAACGGGAGAGCCTGTAGGCTCCAGAACCATATCCAAAAAATATCCTTTGGGTATATCCTCAGCTACCATTCGCAATGAAATGAGTGATTTGGAGGATTTGGGTCTGCTTTGCCAGCCACATACCTCCGCAGGGCGTATCCCCTCGGATAAGGGTTATCGCCTTTATGTGGACAGACTTATGAAGCACAGCGCCCTTTCGGAAGAGGAAAGTCTGTTTTTAAAAGATATTATTATAAATAATATAGGTCATATAGACTACTTAATGGAGCAAACCGCAAAGGCTCTGGCACGGCTGACAAACTGCGCCACAGTTGTTGCGGAGGCTGAAAATGATGACGACAGTATTGTACGCATATCCCTTTTGCCCATAGATAACCGCAGCGTTGTTCTTGTTACATTAACAAAAAACAAAAAGGTGAAAAACACGGTTTTAAGGGCAGACTTTATACCCGACATTGATACATTAAACCAAATTGCGGCAGAAATAAACAATTATATATCTCTTTACGGAAAGCAGATAAACCGCAGTGCGGGAGAGGCAATATTAAAGCGTTTTGAGCCTTGCTCTCAGCTTATTGCCGCAATATTTTCCGCCGTAACCTCGGAGTCCGTTCATAATTTGGGTTTTTATACAAGCGGTGTAAACAATATATTAAATTATCCCGAATTTGCGGATATAAACAAAGCAAAAAATATTTTCAAAACATTGGAGCAAAGGGAGCTTATAGCCTCCATTTTCGCAAATAACCCGGAGGACGGAATACAAATAATAATAGGCGGCGAAAACAGCCTTGCGCCTTTAAAGGATTTATCCGTCATAAAAACAAACTACAGTCTTGGCAGCGGCAATATAGGCTTTATTGGCATTATAGGGCCTACAAGAATGAACTATCAGCAGGCGGTTTCCGTACTGAACGGTATGATATCCAGCATTAACGATGTAATAAAAGCGCTTACGGGAGGATAAAATATGAACGAAGAACTACACAAAGATAACACGGCAGGGGAGGACAAAGCCGTAAAAGAAGAGCAAGCCGTTGAACAAACCGCTGAAAAAGCGGAGAAAACAAAAGGAGCGGAGGAAACGGAAAAAAGGGAAACTAATGAAGAAAAGGAGGAGCCTTCAAGAGAAGAACAGCTTGAGGCTCAGGTGGCACAGCTTAACGACAGGCTGCTGCGTAACCTTGCGGAGTTTGATAACTTCCGCAAGCGTTCATTACAGGAAAAAGCCGCAATGTACAGTGCAGGCGCAGCGGATGCGGCGGAAAAGCTGCTGCCCGTGCTTGACAATTTTGAAAGAGCTGTTTTTTCCGAGCAGGACAAAACGGGCAGCTTTTACAAGGGTGTGGAAATGATATTAAAGCAGATGCTTGAGGCATTTGCGGCAATAGGCATTAAGGAAATTGAAGCCGAGGGCAAGCCTTTTGACCCCAATTTTCACAATGCGGTAATGCACACGGAAGATGACTCTCTTGGAGAAAACACCGTATCTCAGGTGCTTCAAAAGGGTTATATATATAACGATAAAGTAATAAGACCTGCCATGGTGGCAGTAGCAAACTAACACAATATATAGCATAACAGGAGGACACAAAAATGGGAAAAATTATTGGTATTGACTTAGGAACAACAAATTCTTGCGTAGCAGTTATGGAAGGCGGTCAGCCCGTTGTAATTTCCAACAGCGAGGGTTTCAGAACAACTCCCTCTGTAGTAGGCTTTACAAAAACAGGTGAGCGTTTGGTTGGAGAAACGGCTAAACGTCAGGCAGTAACAAATGTTGCAGGCACGGTAATTTCAATTAAACGTCACATGGGTGAGGACTATAAGTTTGAAAATGACGGAAAGAAGTATTCACCGCAGGAAATTTCCGCAATGATACTTCAAAAGCTTAAAAAGGACGCCGAAAGCTATTTGGGCGAAACCGTTACAGATGCTGTAATTACAGTGCCGGCATATTTTACGGATGCACAGCGTCAGGCAACAAAGGATGCGGGCAAAATTGCCGGAATGGACGTAAAGCGTATTATAAACGAGCCTACTGCGGCAGCTCTTGCATACGGACTTGAAAACGAAAAAGAACAGAAGATTATGGTATATGACTTAGGCGGCGGTACTTTCGATGTTTCCATTATTGATATTGATGAA
>CAYMAA010000059.1:0-8465 GCA_964388305.1 uncultured Lachnospiraceae bacterium
TATTTGTCAGCTTTTTAATTGAAAAAACAAAGCCGTTGTTGCCTATTGAAATATTGCTTATGTTGTTTTCAACAGATGTTATGTTTTCAATAATTTCTATATATGTAGACGGGTCTTGGGCAATAACAAACATTCTGCCGTCATCAATTTTAGCTCCGCAATATCTTAAACTGCCCGATTTCCACTCTACGGTAAACGGTTCCGATGTACCTTCGGAAAAAGCGTTTAAAAGCTGTTTAAAACGCCTTGAACCAAAGTTAGTTTTATCTGAATTATCGGAAGTTGCCAAAACACTGCCGTTTGGGTCTATAACCCAGCAGGCGGTTATATCCTCAAGGTCTTTAAGCTTTTGCATATTGCCTGCGGAAAAATCATAATCCTGCTTATATTTAACCATATACGCAATAAGCTCGGCTTTAGCAATAAGAGCATCATCATATTCCTGATATTCAAGCTCTGCCTGGGACTGCCTGTTGGCTAAAACCTCAATGGTATCTTTAAGCTTCGCCTCGGATCTTATGCCTTGGTTATATATTTGAGTACGGGTTTGAACAACTGATATAATAACGGAAAACACCGCAAAGCATAAAACGGCAACCGTTATCATTTTAATTAATTTGATTTTCGCTTCTTTTATCATTTTACTACTCCTTTAAACCATGATTAATCATATACTGATCAATAGTACCGTCAGCCAACAGCTCATTCACAAGGCTGTCCGCCGTATCTTTTAACGGTGAGCCTTTCTTCATACATATAGCATAATGCTGTTCCTCAAGCTTTTCGGTCAAAAATTCCGACGAGTCATCATTATAACCCACAAGAAGGCTGCCGTCGCCTGCGGCGGCGTCAACATCACCTGTTTCAAGTGCGTATGCAAGCTCACTGTAGTCAGTGTATGTTTTAAAGGATATTCCCCCATTAAATGTTTTAGGATTAAATCCTACAAGATTTACTTTATCTATGTAACCGTTTTCAATCATTGCGTTTACTAAAGCCTTTGCCGCAGTGGAATTTTCAACAATCCCCACCGTTAAGCCGGCCAAATCCTTTATTGAGCCGATCTCGGCGGACTTCTTTACAAGAATACGCACATAATCAGAATAATATGATGTGGAAAAATCATATTTTTTCTTTCTCTCTTCTGTTTCGGAAAAGGTGGCTATAATGCAGTCTGCCTCGCCATCGTCCAAAAACTGTGTTCTCTGGGCATTGTCTACCGCAACAAGCTCAAGAGTTTTTTCTGTTTTCTTCGCAAGATCCTTCGCAATATCTATTTCAAGACCCGAATAAACTCCGCTTTCGGGGTTTTTGTAGCCAAATCCCGGCACAAAATCTCTCACTCCAACCTTAAGTACACCTTTTTCAACCGTCACATCCTCCGATGCGCTGCTGCCGCAGCCAACAGCCGCCGCGCAAAATGTTAAACATAAAATAAACGTAATAATTCTTTTAATATTCATACTTTTTATTAAGGCATCCGCCTGCCCTAAATTATGCCTCCTCCCTAAATTTACAAAACTTAAAACAAATAATAACCCCAAAGCCAAAAAAATAAAGCCTTACTTATAATTTTCAGACATTGTAAAGGGCGCTTCTCAAAATACGGGTAAAACCAAATGCAGAATTTTCAGAAGTACCCTATAACTGAGAAAAAAACGATATTCAGTTGCGTTTAATCAGTATTTTCCTAATTCGGCAAGACGAGATAATTATTCATTGGTTCTTTACCATTATATTATAATGACATTCCGTTGTCAACCAAAAATCAATTTTTTAGTCGCTTTGCGGCATTTCGACAAGATGATTTGATATTTTATAACATAAAAACC
The DNA here is from genome assembly GCA_964388305.1 of uncultured Lachnospiraceae bacterium. Classification (GTDB taxonomy): domain Bacteria; phylum Bacillota; class Clostridia; order Lachnospirales; family CAG-274; genus JAJQCI01. Next base: position 1,833 of record CAYMAA010000059.1, read on the forward strand.
CTTTATCGCCACAATTTAAAAGGCATTTTACATGCTTTATAATAATACAAAAAAGCCGCAGCAAACACAGATATAAAATCCGATTTACTGCGGCTGTTGGTTTTAAAACAACCTGCCTTATAAACGGTCATATTAACCATTAGGCTTGGTTATACGGGATAAACTCCTTTTTCCTTATCTGCAAGCTTTTCGTCAACGCCATATTTTTGAGCCTTGCGGAATTTGAAGAAGTCCATCGCAACCTGCGGGAAAAGAACATAGCTGAGTACGTCCTCGTCCTGTTCCTTATAGTCCTTAATTGCTTCTTCAGCAGCAGGAAGCTCAGGCTTAAGCAAATCTGCAGGGCGGCAGGTAATTGTTTCCTCATCGCCGATAACCTTTTTCTTAATCTCATCGGAAATAGGCACGGGAGTTCTTCCATACTTGCCCTTAACAATATCCTTGCTCTCGTTAGGGCACATCTTGTATCTTTCGCCCATAAGAACATTGAATACGGCTTGAGTACCAACAATCTGGCTGGAAGGAGTTACAAGAGGAGGATAACCGAAGTCTGCCCTTACCTTAGGCACTTCCTCAAGCACCTGAAGGAATTTATCCTCCGCATTGGCATTTTTAAGCTGGCTTACAAGGTTTGAAAGCATACCGCCGGGCACCTGATAAAGAAGTGTTCTTATATTAACGGAAAGCACCTTTGTGCTTAACAAGCCGCTTTCAAGAGCCTTTTCTCTGATAGGCGTAAGATCATCTGCAATCTCTTTAAGAAGATTTTGGTCAAGACCGGGATCATACTCCGTACCTTTAAGCGCGGCGTTCATAACCTCTGTTGCAGGCTGAGCCGTACCCATGGAAAGCGGACTCATATCCGTATCAATAATATCTGCGCCTGCTTCAATAGCCTTCATATAAGTCATTGAAGCAACACCGGATGTATAGTGGCTGTGTATTTCAAGAGGCAAATTAACCTCTTTTTTAATAGCTTTAACAAGGTCATAAGCGCGCATTGGCAGTAAAAGACCCGCCATATCCTTAATACAAATAGAGTCAGCGCCCAAATCTCTGTACTGCTTTGCGAGCTTTACATAATACTCATCAGTATGTACATCGGAAAGTGTAAAGGAAATTGCAAGCTGAGCGTGACCGCCCTCTTTTTTACAAGCATTAACAGCTCTTTCAAGGTTTCTGGGGTCATTAAGAGCGTCGAAAATTCTCATAATGTCAATACCGTTTGCAATGCTCTTTTGTACAAAAGCGTCTACAACATCATCGGCATAATGACGATATCCCAAAATGTTTTGCCCTCTTAAAAGCATTTGAAGCTTTGAGTTGGGAGCTGCTTTTCTTATAAGTCTAAGCCTTTCCCACGGATCTTCGTGCAAAAATCTTAAACAGGAATCAAATGTAGCGCCGCCCCAAACCTCAAGAGCGCCAAAATCAACTTTATCCATTTTTTCAACAATAGGAAGAATTTCCTTTGATGAAAGTCTTGTTGCTATAAGCGATTGCTGTCCGTCACGGAGAGTACAATCGCAGATTTTTACTTTTTTACTCATATTATAAAATCCCTCCGATTATTTAAGAAAAAGTGCTAAGAATATACCTGATGCAATTGCAGAGCCTATAACGCCCGCAACATTGGGGCCCATAGCGTGCATAAGCAGATAGTTGTTGGGGTTTTCTTCCTTACCTACATTTTGAGCAACTCTCGCCGCCATAGGTACTGCGGAAACGCCTGCTGCACCAATAAGCGGATTAATTTTGCCTCCTGTAAGCTTGCACATTAACTTGCCAAAAATCACACCGCCTGCCGTAGATACCATAAACGCCACAAGACCGAGTACCACTATCTTTAATGTATCAGGTGTTAAAAATGTTGCTCCGTTTGTTGTTGCGCCAACAGAAAGACCAATAAAAAGGCTTAAGCAGTACATAAGCGCCTCAGAAGCGTGATGAGCAATTTTTTCCGTAACACCGCAAACCTTTAAAAGATTTCCAAGCATAAGCATACCTATAAGTGATGCCGTTGACGGAAGAATAACAATTACAAGAATTGATACAAGGATAGGGAATACAATTTTTTCCGTTTTGGAAACAGGTCTTAACTGCTCCATTTTAATCGCCCTTTCCTTCTTTGTTGTCAAAAGCTTCATAATAGGCGGCTGTATAATAGGTATAAGCGCCATATAAGAGTACGCCGCAACCGCAACTCTGTCCAAAATTTCAGGAGCAAGCTGTGTTGTTGTAAAAATTGCCGTAGGCCCATCCGCACCGCCTATAATACCTATGGAAGATGCCTGCTCGGGCGAAAAGCCAAGCGCAAGAGCGCCTAAAAACGCAATAAATATACCAAGCTGCGCCGCCGCGCCCAAAAGCAGACTCTTGGGGTTGGCAATAAGCGGGCCAAAGTCTGTCATAACACCTACGCCTAAAAAGATGAGCGGAGGGAATATACCCATTTCGTCACCCATATACATAATTCCCAGTAATCCCGGGGTTTCCGTTCCTCCCGGCTTAATTGCCAGGCCCGCAGCGCCGGGTATATTAACAAGGAGCATACCAAATGCTATAGGCAAAAGGAGCAAAGGCTCAAACTTTTTAACAATCGCAAGATAAACAAAAAACAATGCAACTATTATCATTATAACATTTTTGTATCCGTCGTTTTCAAAAAGCAGTAAAATACCCGATTGAGAAAGCAGACCGTTAACTATGCCGGAAAGGCTTTCCATAAATTCTGCCATAATATTACCTCCGTTTCAATTATTCAACGGTAATAAGTACATCATCGGAATTTACAGACTGACCCTTAGCCGCAAGAACAGACGTAACCGTTCCGCCAACAGGTGTAACAATCTCATTTTCCATCTTCATTGCTTCAAGTATAATAACAGCCTGGTTTTCGGCTACCTTATCCCCAACCTTTACCTTAACGTCCAAAATTGTGCCGGGCATTGGCGCCTTTACAGGTGTTCCGCTGCCTGCTTTAGCGGCAGGTGCAGGTGCGGCGGCAGGCGCCGGCGCTGCTGCAGGAGCAGGTGTGGGCGCTGCAGGAGCGGCAGCCACGGGAGCTGCGCCGTTTCCAATATCCTCTACTGTTACATCGTATGCGGTTCCGTTTACCGTAACTCTAAAATTCTTTAACATTGTTCGTTCCTCCTATATTAAATAACTGTAACGTGTTCTCTCTGTTCACGAATGGCCTCTTTTTGCCATGTTTTAGATTTCTTAAAGCTTCTTACAATCAAATTGTCCTCGGATGTGTTAAGGCTTGCAGCTATTGCCGCAGTAATTACCGCAATAAGCTCGCTGTCGTTCTGTGCCTGAACAGGAGCTGCGGCAGGCGCGGCTGTTGTTTTAGGTACTGTCGCAGCAGGTGTTGCTTCAGTCTTTTTCTGCTTTCTTATAACAGTTTTTTCTCCAAAATGCTCTATGGCATAAATAATTTTGCCCGCAACGGAAATTACTATCGCAATAAGTCCCAGCAGAATAAGAACCGTACAAAAGCCTACAAGGGCAACAACACCGCCATCACCCAAAGAAAAGTTTGAAGTATCAAGCGCCAATAAATATAAGTTCATACACTCACCGCCTAATTAAATACTGTTGTGCTTTTTCGCAACCGTCTGCACTCTCTTGGAATAAAGCATTTCCAAGCTTGCAATAACGTGCTTTCTTGTAGCCGCCGGAATAATAACATCATCAATATATCCAAGCTCTGCCGAGGTATACGGAGAAGACGCCTCCTCATATTCTTCTTCGGTATACTGTTTCATAACATTAACGCTGCCCTGTTTGTTAAGCAGTGAAATTTCCGCATTAGGCCATGCAAGAGTAACATCTGCGCCTATAAATTTGGAGTTCATAAGCATATAAGCGCTTCCTATACCCTTATTCACAATAACATTTACTTTGGCAACAGTAGCCTCGGCAAAAGCTGATAAAAGCGCCGTACAACTCATCATAAGCTCCTGCTGTTTATCAACATTAACTTTTTTGTACCCCTCAGCATCGGTAATTGTAACTATGGGAATGTTAAATGCATCGCACATTTTAACAAACTTAGCCGCCTTTTTAGCTCCGTCAGTGCTTAAACCGCCTCTGTTGGCAACTGCGCCAACGGTAACACCGTTTACCTTAATAAGGGTTGTAATTATTTCTTTTCCAAATTCCGGCTGAATTTCAAATCCGCCAAAATCGTCCGCTATTGTGCTTATTATGTAGGCAGGGTCAATAGCCGCTGTATTAAGCTCTTCGCTTTCTCTGTTAATATCAGCGCCGTTGTCCTCTGCGGCAAAATCTATGTTGTTAAGCGGCATAAGGTCTACAAGCTTGTAAGCCGCCTGTAAGCACTCCTCTTCCGTTTTGTAGCTTTCATGCACAAGTCCGGATTTTTCCGAATGGAACTCTCCGGAGCTGAAGCTTGAATATAAAAGCTCCGCATCCTCTGCACCCTTTAAAGCCGCAGGGCTTGAAAGGAACATTTTAGCGTCTGTACTCTTCATAATTACAAAGTCCGAAAGCGTTGGCACATACGCCGCCATACCCAGGCAGTCCCCCAGCACAACGGCAATTTGCGGAATAACACCGCTTGCCTTTGTAACATTTTTTAATAAAATACCGTAAGCCTCAAGCGCCTGCTGACCGTCCTCCAAAACAACTCCCTCAGAGTCCAGCACAGCAACAACAGGTGCGCCCATATTAATTGCTTTTTCATAAAGATTTGCTATCTTTTGAGCGTGTTTTCTGTTAACAGCGCCCTCCTGAGCATAAGCAAAACAAAGCTTACCGTTTACCGAGCCGTAACCTGTAACCACGTTAGCGCCCTTTGTAAATCCTTCAAGCTCCACAAAGCTTGCCTCATCAAAAAGCTTTTGCAAACGAACATAGGCCTTGGTCGGTTCAGCTGACTTAATTTTTTTAAGCTCGTTGATTTTACTGACTATATCCATTAAGCTACCTCCAAAAAATATAATAAATTTTTTAACAAAAATTGTTGAAATCCAATTAGTTTTATTGTACTATAAATATTAAAATAGTCAAGTGAAAATTATTAAAAAAAAGTATGAGCGCCCATTTTCAGCATTTTTCTGAATTTTGGACGAAAATCGGCGAGGTTATTATGAATTTTATATCTTTAGATCTTGAATTTAACGGCGCTTTCGATTTCGGAGACGGAAAAAATTATGCTTCCAATGAAGCCTGTAAAAGTGAAATTATACAAATAGGCGCTGTTATGCTGAATGAAAGCCTTAAAATCACAAACGAATTTAACGCTTATATTAAACCCAAAATTTATCCAAAAATCAACCCTTTTATTTCGGATGTTATTAAAATGAAAACCGCTGACTTTGAAAATTGCGGCGATTTTAAAACAAACTACCTTAAATTTAAAAGATTTTTGGGCGATGAGCCTTTCATTTTTATTGTTTGGGGAGATTCCGACATTCCCACCCTTTATGAAAACTTGAGCTGCTATAAGCTCATATCAGAGCCTCTTATACTTAAATATATGAATATTCAGCCTATTGTAGGCTGTATGCTGAATAACGGTTCAAATCAGCAAATAAGCCTTAAAAACGCCATAGAAGCATTGGAAATTCCTACGGATTCAAGCCGCTTTCACAATGCCTTGTACGACGCTTACTATACCGCTCAGATATTTAAAAAACTGAATCTTGCAAACTCAGCCATTAAAATTTTCTGCTCAAACCATTATAAAAATCTAAAAAAATAAGGCTGCTCAATGTTTTTTGCGGCGAGCTGCGCTCACCTCCAAAAACATCGACCCGTGGGGAGGGGTGAGGGCGAGGCGGGGCGGCGGTGCCAAAGGCGCCGCCGCCCCGCCTCGCCGCAAGCCTAAGTATCCGGTTACAACGCAGTATAATACATTATCCTCCATACCCTCAGCCAAAGCTCAAGCCTTCCAAAGCAGTAACAAAACAAGCCCGAGGGAATAGTATAAATTATAAAAAATAATGGAGGTAATAAGTAATGAAAAGCATTAATTCATCTGATTTGGCAGACAATCCCTGTGTATCATCAGGCATTAAACCCATTTATCCCTGTTCACTGGCAGTGGCATATATTCCCCGCCAAATTGCCGATGAGCTTTACTCTCTCGGTCAGGGTTTTGTAACAGGCACTGTATTTCCGGAGCTTAATAAACCCTATAAAATGCCATTTGGTCTTGTAAGACCCTCTAAAACAGACTGCAATCCAAAATCCGTAAATAATAAAGGAGGCTGCCGCAATGAATAATGAAAGACTGTTGGCTCGCCTGTCCATGCTGGACTTTGCCGCTACCGACCTTGCGCTTTATTTAAACACCCACCCCGATGACAAAAAAATGATAGAACAATATAACCAAATAATTGATGAGGCGGATAAACTGCGTTATATCTACGAAACAACCGTTTCTCCGCTGTATTCCTATCGTTCAAGCTCCAAAAAAGACTATTTCGGCTGGATTGATAATCCATGGCCGCAGGACTACTGCTTTAACTTCGATGTTTCAGGCAATATCCCCATGCCGCGCGGCAATAATAATTCAAGCCGCCCCGCAAGCTGCCGTTCAAAAAATGACTGTGTGTAAATTAAATCAAAAAGGAGTGTAACCTAAATGTGGATATATGAAAA
>CAYMAA010000059.1:8565-10463 GCA_964388305.1 uncultured Lachnospiraceae bacterium
ACTGTGTGTAAATTAAATCAAAAAGGAGTGTAACCTAAATGTGGATATATGAAAAAAAACTGGAATTTCCCGTAAAAATCAAAAATACAAACCCCGGGCTTGCAAAGGTAATAATAACTCAGTTCGGCGGCCCCGATGGTGAGCTTGCCGCCTCCCTTCGCTATTTAAGCCAAAAATTCGGCATGGTCACCCCTCAGGCAAAAGCCACCTTAAACGACATCGCCACCGAAGAGCTTGCTCATCTGGAAATGATTGGTTCAATAGTAATGCAGCTTTCCCAGGATGCGGACATTGACCAAATCAAAAAGTCCGGCTTTGATACCTACTATGTAGACCACGGCTTGGGAGTTTATCCCTCATCAGCCGCAGGTGTTCCCTTTACTGCGTCCTATCTCCAATCCAAGGGCGATCCTGTCACAAATCTATACGAGGATATGGCGGCGGAGCAAAAGGCGCGTTCCACCTATGACTATATTTTAAGCCTAACAGATGACCCCGATGTTATTTCTCCCATAAAATTCCTGCGGGAAAGAGAAGTAGTGCATTTTCAGCGTTTCGGCGAAGCATTGGAGCTTGTGACGGACTACCTTGCCCGCAGCAATGTATTCTCAATGGATTCAAGCAGCCTCAATACCAAATAAATCCAAAAAAGCTGATGTATTCAATGCGCATCAGCTTTTTTCGGTCTTTTCATCACCTTATTGCTTTAACATAATTAAGCTCAATATGCTTTGTCATATACTCCTCCTTAACCTCCCATTCCCGAGAATAGTCCGTAGAAAGATACTTTTTATTATCGTCCGCAAGCACAGTAACCATAACGCTGCCGCTGTCCCCAAGCATATTCTGCGCCTTAATACATCCTAAAATATTTGCCCCCGAGGATATTCCAACCCCAATACCAAACCTGCGTGAAAACATTTGCGCCATAATAACCGAGTCAATATCGTCAACAGAAACAACCTTGTACATTTCATTCATTTTCAAAATCGGCGGAATAAACTCATCGGAAATCCCCTGAATTTTGTGAGCGCCTGTTTTATACCCCGTTGAAAGTGTCGGAGAATTAAGCGGCTCTAACGGAAACGCTTTAAGCTCGGGGTTGTCCTCCTTAAGCCTTTTGGCAATCCCCATAACCGTGCCGCCCGTGCCAACCCCGGCAACAACGCCGTCTGCCGCAAGTCCCATTTTATTAAGCTGACGGGAAATTTCCTCCCCTGTTGTAAAATAATGCGCCTCCGTATTGTCCTCGTTGGAAAACTGACAAGGCAAAAACACGTTCCCCTCTTCCGCAAGCTTTTCCGTCATTTTTATCGAGCCTAAAAAGCCGCCCTCTTTGCGGGAAACAAGCCTTATCTCCGCCCCAAAGCTCTTCATAAGGTTAATTCTCTCATTGCTCATCCAATCGGGCATATAAATTATAACTCTGTTCCCTAAATAGCTGCCTAATGCGGAAAAAGCAATCCCCGTATTGCCGCTTGTCGCCTCGGCTATTGTATCGCCTTGCTTGATTTTACCGCTTTTATACGCTTTTTCCAATATGTACAGGGCAACCCTGTCCTTAATGCTTCCGCTTAAATTATAGTATTCCGCCTTAGCGTAAATCCTTCTCGGCTCACCCTTGTATTTAAGTCCTATTTCAAGCAAAGGCGTATTCCCTGTCATACCTCTTATATCGTCAAACTTCCCGTTAATATCCATAATAAACGTCCTTTCAATTTTACTCTGTTCAGTATACCGCAAAATAAATTATTTTTCAAGATTTTTTAAGTAACAAACTCTTTAGGAAAACACTGAAAATTATAATTTTCTTGAAAACCTGTTGAAATTTTGATATACTGATTTTAATATTAGTGTTCATAAAATAAATTTTATTTGAAAGGATGATTCTTTATGAA
>CAYMAA010000060.1:0-10454 GCA_964388305.1 uncultured Lachnospiraceae bacterium
TTTTCTGCCGCATAAGCAACATAGTTGGCATAGTACTTGTTAGCGTCAACATCAGGGAATGCAGCTTCCTTTGTTCCAAGTCCGTCATAACCGACAGCTCTTGAAATCATTACACAGAAGTCACCCCTTGTAATGTTGTTGTCAGGTACAAAGGTTGATGCCGTAACACCGCTTACAATACCCTTATCATTAAGTGCGTTAATAGCCTCTACTGCCCAAGCTCTGTCTGCAATATCCGTAAATCCCTTAACAGCAGGTGTTTCACTCGGTGTTTCGTTTGCGGACTCATTATCGCCGGGTGTTGTGGAAGCAGGCGCTTTTGTTGTAGCCTCTGTAGCTGCTTCGGTTGTAGTGGTAGCTCTGCTGCTGCTTCCGCCGCCACCGCCGCCGCCTGAGCTGTGAGTAGGCGCCTTAGTTGTAGCTTCTGTTCCATCTGTATCCGGAGTAATTGGCGTAATTCCAAAGAACTCTGCGTAAGCGTCATTGTAAACAGGAATATCGGATGTCTTGTAGGTATAAGCGTGTTCGGCTTTAAGCTCAAGGAATCCGTTAAGGTTATAGCTGCCGTCGCTGTTCTGGGAAATAAATCCCTTATCGTCAACAGCGTCTGTTTCGTTTACGGAAACAAACCAGTCGGGAGTTACAGTTTCGCCGTTTGAATTATAACCAGAATATCCTGTATTTGTGTAACCATCTCTGGACTTGCCCCAGTCTGTCTTTGTTCCGGCTTCCTTAACAAGCCAGTTTGTTTCGCTCTCTGTAAGTACAGGAGTAAAATCTCTGTGAAGTGTAAGAATAGGACTCTTTTCGGAGTTGGTAGCCTGTGCGGTTTCATAAACAGCTTTAAGCGCTTCAGAGTCGAAGGACTGGTTGGTCCAATCCAAATCCTGTGAAAATGCCGCAATACTGTCCTTAGTTAAAGCACAAACAGAAATTGCCCCGTCAAGGTTGTAGTTACAAATCTTGTTTGTAACGCCTGAGTATAAGCCGTAGTTGGATGATACACCCGGTGTTTTGGATGTTACAGTCCAAGCATAGCCTCTCTCGCTGTTAGCCTCTTTAAATGTACCGTTATGGTAGGATACACAGTTTCTAACCTTCATAGCCGGGTTGGAGTTGGAGTCAATACCCTTGCTCTTGTTGCCGAACGCAACAGAGTCTTTAATATAGTGCTGAACGTATGTGTTCTCGCCGCCAAGCTTAAATCCGTTACCGGAAGATGCGCCTGCCTGTGCAAGAAGCTTATCGCCAATACTATAGCTATTTGGGTCAAGAGAACCGTAAATAACCTTCTGTAATGAGGAGTCAATGTTCTTAGCTCCTACATTGTCCTCGGTAATTAAGTAGTATGAACAGTCATAGGAAATACAATCCTCAAGAATTGTTGCGCCGATAGGCCCTGATGAAACCTTTGTATATAAATCCCAACCGTCATCAAAGTTGTTGTGAGATACACAATTCTTAAATATGTTGCCGTTGCCTACAGTAAGCTTACAGCCAAAGCCGTCAGCGTTACCGCCGGAGGTATCTGTAGAGTTGTAGCTCTCGCAATATACAACAAGGTTGTTTGCAGGGTATGTGTCATAGGTATTTGAAGAGTTTCCTGAAATCTGGAAGCCTGTAGTACCCGACTCGGCAAATACACAGTTTTCAACTATACAGTTGGAGCCTGAAAGCTGACCGCCCGTTGAGTTGTTAGCCGAGTTTTTAAATACAATACCCTTTACCCACCAGTAGTTGCCGCCAATGGTAATACCTGTGTCTTTTCTTTGCATATCTACAATAACCTGTCTGTCTGTTTCGGCTTTAAGCACATTTCTGCCGGTCTTATAGCCGTAGTTTGTAGATGCGATGTTAATATCTTCATCAAGGTAATATGTACCGTTAAGCATAATTATCTCGCAAGAATCATTGCTTGATTCAACAATGGCAAGTGCAGTGTCAATATCAAGAGGACTTGCTTTTGTTCCTTCGCCTGTAAAGCTGCCGTAAACATCGGGGTTGCTTGTACAGAAGCCCTTATCCTTTTCGGGAGCAACATAAAGCGTAGTGCTTGCCGCTACGTTGGATGCACAGTAAAGCGTTTTACGATAGTAAATAGTATCGTAAGATGTAAGCTTGTCATTCTTGCTCGGTGTGTATGCTATAGTAAGGTCATACTTTGTGTTTTCTTTAAGCTTTACAGGTATAGCTGTATTCTTCTTTGTAACAATTGTACCGTTCGCAACAATTTCATCGCCTAATCTTACAACTACAGTACCGCCGCTGTCGTTGTTTGCTTTAAGGTTAAGCGAGTAGTTTGTGTTTGTTGTGTAAAGACTTGACGTAATTGTAAGACCTGCCGTAGCAACCTCATCTGTGCCGCCTGCCGTATTATAGTCCGTATCCATATCGCTCTCGTAAACATCAATGTTGCTTACGTTAATGGAAGCGTATCTTGCAGCAAAGAAGCCGACATAAATTGTGTCGCTGTTCTGGTCAATAAGAGGATCCCCCTCAAGTCCGTCAAGCACATAAGAATAAGCGTATGAGAATGTCTTTCCAACAACTCTGTCCCTGTAAGCCTCGTTGTGAGTACCTACATCAACAATTGTACATTCTTCATAATAACCGCTGTTTACTCTTGTAAGAGTAATGTGGTAAACATCACCCGGTGCGGGATAGAAACATTCGCCTGAGCTGAGCTGAGCGTCTGTTGTCATATAATCGCCAAATTCGGAACCGTCGTATAATGTATAACCTGTTCCCGAAAGAGCCGCCTGGTCAGTACCGTCCCATGCAAGAACACCGCTTCTTACATACATCTTAATACGGTTGCTGTTAGCTCTTGTAATGTTAGCCGCTGTAAGGAAGGATGAAGGATAAGACTCGGTAGCAAAACCGCCCGCAATAATAATATTGGAGAAGAAGTCATCACCCTTGGAGCCAAACGGAACAGGCTCTCCGTTATCGTCCTTCTTAGCGTTTTCTGTTTTAACAACTATTTCAGTACCATGTCCCTCATAGCTTGCGGATTCTGCTGAATACCCGGAAACAGGCTGAAGAGGAATAACATCTCTCGCCATAATACCAAACGCTTCCTGACCGTATCTTGTCTTGTTGGTAGCGTTCTGTAAGAATGAGTCTACAGTAATATCTGCGGAAATACTGAAGTTATTTTCAGCATTTACTCTTGTATAGTAGTAAACAATACCGTCATGACCGGAGTTTGTAACCTTACCTGCGCCGTTAATGGATTCAAGATAAGCATTCTCTGCAAGTCCGTTTTCATCGGCATTTGTTAAATTATACTTGGAGTTGCCGGATGTAGCGCCAAATATAGTTGTTTTCCATGTAAATGTAGGGTCGTCCCAAATGGTAATGTCAAAGGATATTTCCGCAAGCATTTCGTTTGCGGGCTTAACAGTTACCGTATATGTTCCCGTTTGGGAAGGATCAACCGCCGATACGTTTACGGTATATTCGTTCTTTTCAAGAGTAACATAAGTACCGTCGCTCATAAAGTTCTGCAATACCATCTCGGCTTCAATGGTTTTCTTAATTGTTTCAATGTCAGTACCCTTGTTGTAGGTTGTTCTCGGATACTTTTCAACCTCTGTTGCAACAATTGCGTTGTTGCTAACACTGTATTGGAATGTAGCCTTAAAGTTGTTGTCTGCGTTAAGTGTTACAACCGCTTCATAATTTCCTATAGCTCCGGTTGTAAAGTTGGAAACTGTGTAAGCTCCGTCGGAAATAATCTCAACATAATCTGATGTTCCGTCACTATATGTACCGGAAACCTTCAAACCGTCTATGCTTACTTCCTCACCCACTACATAATTTCTCTTAATAGGAGCTGTGGCAATTTGAATACCCTTGAGAGTATAATCGTAAATTGTAACAGAAAAGCTGTCGCTTACGCCGTTAGGACTGATAGTGTCGGTTTCGGCATAGCTAACCAAAACGCTCTTCCTGCCTGCGTCAGCCTTTGTAATTGTTGTATCCGCTGTAACAGTCTTGCCGTCAAGTGTAAATACAGTGTTGTCAAGACTGAGCTCTTCGCTTGTGCCGTCCTCAAATGTTACAGTACCCTCATAACCGTCTGTTGAAAACAGCTCATAAGGATAATACCTGTTAATAAGCGGCTCGTATGTAAGGGTTATGTCCGTTACATTCTTCTTGCGGATCGTGTAAGGAGATGTTGCCGTAGCGGAACCCTTAACAACTGTAATTTCCTTTTCTCCTGTTGAAGATGAATCAAATCCCGAAACGATATAGTCATCAATTTCGCCCGATGATCCATCGTCATAATATGCCGTAACAGCCATACCTTCCTGATTAAATGCTTCACCCACATAGTATACAGTCTGTGCAGGAGGTGTTGTTACCTCAATAGACTCAACTACTCTGTTGTCAACAAAAAGATCAATGTTGGAGAATGTTACGTCTACGTTTCTTGCAACAAACATACCCGGGTAAATTGTTCCGGAAAATACTGCCGGGTCGGACTTAGCTGTTTTATAAGTCTGTCCGTCAGGTGTTGTAATTGCAAATGAATAAGCTGTGCCGGATTTTGCAAGGCTTAACTTATATGTTTCCCCTGCCGTAGGCACAAAGTCCGCAAACGGCTCATAGGTTGCTTCATTGGCTGTTTTTGTAAACTCTCTCGCAACAGCGCCCTGATAGTTTACAGTTGTGCCGTCAGCCGCCGTATAGCTGCCCTCTGTAAAAAGCGCAAGCATTTCCGAAGGTGTGTGTCTGTCAGAAGCAGTAGCGGCGGTATATGAAGGATCAGATAAGTCTGTAGTGCTTCTGAATACCAAACCGAAAGCTGTCTGCTTAGGGTTGGAGCCGTCTAAATATTGATTGATTGTTACATCTGCGCTAAGCGTAAAGTTAGCGTTTTCGTCAACCTCGCTTGCATAATAAACATATTCCTCGTCGGAAGATGAAAGCTTACCCTTGTTTGTACCTGTAGGATAAAGGTGAACAGTGTCGGGTGTGCCGTCCTCTTTAGAGGTTACATCTGCCAAAAGACCTCCAACAGCCTTTTCGCTTGAATATGATGTTTTCCATTCACCTGCCTCATAAACCTGAGTGCCTGATGCTAATTTAAGATCGGTAAATGTAACATCAAAGGATCTCGCAACAAAAGCGCCCACATATAAGGTGTCGCCCATTTCAAAATTGATCGGGGAGGCGTCAAGGGTTGCAAGCTCATCAACAGAAATGTTTGAAGAGGTGCCGTTTACATCAAGTGTAAACATTTTCAAAGCAGAGTTGTAGGAAAGCTTTACGGGAACAGTATCTCCCTCTTTAACCGTTACCGCCTCGCCTAACGCAAATTTTTGCGACAAATTGGGATATGTAGCGGAAGAATTTTGAGAAACAAGTGTACCTGCCGTGTCTGTGGTTCTTACATAACCGATGGCTGAATAAGGATCGCTTGTATCTTCACTGTCCTTAGCAAATCTGTAAGGTGCGGCAGCAATAGAACCGCCGTAATTGCCGTCGCCGGGGTTTACACCGTCAACAGGCTCATTTGTTCTTGCCATCAAACCGAATGAAGACTGATTTGATAAATTGGAGCCTCCAAAGCTGTTAATGGTGGCGTTTGCACTTATTGTAAAGTCCTTGTCCGTAGGAACTGCCTGATAATAATAAACAATACCGTCCTGAGTACTGCTTATTTTACCCTTTTTAGCCATAAGCTCAACTTCCGTATCTGAGCTTGCTACGATAGAAAAATTTCCGGGCAAACGGTTTCCGCCGTCTGTACTGTTTCCGAAAATAGCTCCCTTCCAATCGCCGGCAGTTATAATTTCAACATCGGCAGCTTCGGTCGTAGACTCTACGCTCTCCTCTTCGCCCTCAGCTAAAACAGCATCTCCGGATTCTACCGTATCTGCAACGGCCGCAACGGCTGTTTCCTCGGCATCATCGGCAAATGCGTTAAAGGAAATTGACGTAACTGTCATAGCAGCCGCCAAAATCCCCGCTAAAAGTCTGCGCATTTTCATTCATTTCACTCCTTTATTTTGTTTTGTCGTTTCTTGGTCAATCACATCTGCTCAGGCAAAAAAGTCCCGCAAAATATAATACAGAAGAATTTGCATAAGCAAAGAAAAATAACCAAAACACAATTCTCTATTACATGAGTAAAATAAAACACCGAACTCTTGCGGGCATTTCGGCAATAAGTCCTCAAAAGCCGCTTAAATTTGAAAAGCTATTAACCAAAACGCAAGCTAAAGCAGGCATATTTATAAAACCCATTTCATAGTTATACTTATTATATACCTTGCTTTAGTAAAAATCAATATAAAAAAAATATTTTTAATTAAGTTTAACCTGATTTTGAGCTATTTTCACAATTTTAATACTGCTTTTTTATGCAATATTACTATAAATACAAATTAATCGCCAAAAATACTTGTACGCATAACCGTATATCTTTTAAGGCGTTTACCGTACTGTTCCTGCCCTAAGCTCCCCCTCAAAGCTTACACCGTCCCAAAACCCTTTAATATATATTTCAACCTCTCTTTTTCCCAAAGCCTCGCTTTCCTTTTCCAAAATTTTTTCAAGCCTGCGTCTGTCTTTTTTTCCAAGGCTCTTTAAAAAATCAATCATTTCAAGGTCAGTGCTCTTGTTTTCGGGCAAATCGCCGCAGGTCTCAGCGCCCGTTTGCCATAATTTCTCATTAATGCTTTTCATATTAAGCCTCACCTTCAAAAATCATAAAAACCCGATGGTGTATACCTTTTCTCCGCCAAACTCCTCCTGTCCCTCCTCTGTATACGCCCCCTTAACAAGCTCTCCGTTGCCGTAAGCTATAATTCTGCTGCCGCCGCAATCACTGTTAATTCTTATGCTTCCCCCTGCCGTTTTAAAATTTCCGCATATAAATGCGCCAATGTCGTTGTTGCTTTCTCTTAAGCCAATGTCAACTCCCCCAAACTCGTCGCTGACGCAAGGCTTGCTGTGTACAGTATCAAAGCAGTTCTTTTCAATTCTTATTCCCCTTCTGCTGTGTCCCTGTCCGCCTCTCGTACCAATAACAATAGGCGTCGGTGGTGTGCCGCCGTCAATACCGCTTGTTTTAAAAATACAGTTTCTCACAATACAGTTTCCGTTTTCAATAACAGTAATTGATTTTGGACTTTGGCTGTCATCGCACATTTCAAAGCATAAATTCTCAACAGTAACCTCATTAAGCAGTCTGAACATAGTGGCAGGCTCGTCAAACTCATCCTTTAACTGATAAATCTTCACCGCCGAGCCGTACATACCGCCCCTTACGGTTATCTTTTTTTCAATCTCAAATATGCCGTTCCCGTAAATATTGTAGTTCCCCGGCAAAAGCTCCACCGTCATACCGTCCCTTGCGCTGCTTATTGCGTTTTTAATTGCCGTATAATCTCCCCTTTCGTTTTCGGAAACATAGTCGGCGCATTGCTTAAACACTCCCGGGCAGTCATACGCCGCCACGGTAACAGTTCCTCTGTTGCTTTCAAATATCTCCATGGCATTGTTTAAAATGCCGTTTTTCAAAACACTTAAATATTTTACATAAAGCTCATAAATATCCACCACTCCGTCTGCTTCCAACACCAAATCGCCGTTGCTTTCATATATGCCCGTTTCGGGAGAGCCGCCGCTTGTCCCAAAGCTCAGCCGCCCTGTCATCGTTCCGCCCGTTAAAGCCACCCTGCCGTTTATTTCCCTGTCCACTATGTCCATATTGTCATTAAAGTCGTCTACGTCATAATACTCCGTCTGTAACGGTTTCTTCAGGTTAAAATTCTCTGTGTATTTCATACCTTGTCCCCTCCTTCTTTAAGCTCCGTTTTCTTAAGCATTTCGTTAGTGTATTTTCTCAGCTCCTCGTGCCGCATTCCTCCAAGCTTTCCATGAGTGTTGTAAAGCACCTCAATGTTTATGCCAATGTTCGCAGGTACAATCCTGTATAACAGTTTCCTCAGCTCTTCCTCTCTTTCCGCAAAAACAATGTTAAGCTCCACATCAAGCGTGTAAGGCTCACGTCCGTATTTCATTGCGGCGCTGTTTCCAAACAATACCTTTAGCCTTTTGTATAATGTGTTCATTGTGTATGGAGTGTCCCCCATAAGCGCAAATATAATTCTGCCGCGTCTTTCCTCCGTGCTAAATCCGCCGCCGTTAAGTCCAAGCATAGCCTCCATTCTGTCAAGTCCGTTATTTAATGCGCTCGCCGCAAAGCTCTCTCTCAATAAAGCCTCTTTTATTGCCCATAATACGTCAAACTCCTGCTGTTCCCCCTCGCAAATGCCCTTAAACTCCTCCGTGTCACTGTCATAAAACGGCAGATAGTCAATAAGTAGGCTGCCCTTTGCCATTTATTCCACCTCCACACTTACGTTTCCAAGCCTCGCAATGCTGTCCACAGGCAAAATATATCTGTCACCGGAGGAATTTATGTTTACATTCCTCACATCAACAATTCCTCTCACACCCAAAATCCTGCCAATAATGCGAGAGCCGTAAACAACAGTGCGCTCGCTTTCTTCCCATTCCCTGTTAATTTCTTCAATATAATCCCCTACTGCTTCATTAATGTCATTCTCAAGGCTTCCGTTAGTACCGTCGCTTACAACGGTACAGCTTATGTTTATGCTCACACTCCCGGCCGCCTTAACCGTTACAATATGCCCAATAGGCGCCAAACCCGCCCCCTCGCCCGTGTACTCCTTCGGGTCTAACTCCTCCTGCACCTTTTTTACAAGCGCATCAGACGGCACCGTGTTCTCAGACGTTGTAATAACAATCCCCACCGTTCCTGCCCCCAGCCAGTCGTCAGCTCTGTAAACCTTAACCGCTCCAACGCCCTCAATAGCGCTCACCTTTGCCCTGTAGTCCGCAATGTTTCCACCAAAGGCAATGTTGCTTATGCTGTCAAAATACCTTTGCCTAAAGTCCTCCGTGTCCTCTTCGTCCTCGCCGTAAATAACAATCTCAACAGCCTTTGCATAGGATAAGCCTGAAATGTTTTCTATGGGAACAAGCTCGCCAAGCACATTTCCCGCGCTTCCTGCTGTTTCGCATCTCATAATGTAAAAATAATGTCCGTTCTTTTCCTCGGCTTTCTCCGTTGTAATAAAATTAACACTGCCTAAGCTGAATCTGCTTTCAAGTCCCGCATCCAAATTAAACTCACCCAAAACCTCCGCAAAGCTTGCCGCCTTCGGCGCCATTCCACGCTCCGCCGCACGCCTTATAAGATACTCCCTCTCTGCGCTGTCCGCAAAAACCTGATTAATCATTTGCTCCATATCCGCATATAATTGACTTATCTCCGCCGCCGCAGGCGCTAAAGCATCGTAAATAACACTTCCCTCTCTTTTGTCCAGCCTGCTGTCAACCCTCTCCAACATTTCCTCCATTATGCTCTCAAATGTTCTGTCCTCAAACAAATATACTCCTCCTTTTTCAGTCCTTTCTCAGTCCGTAACCTGTTCCGCATTAACAATTACCTCTTCCTCCAACTCGCCGTATATGCTCTCCGCCTTAAATCTAACCCCAAGGCTTGTCCTGTCTGCGTCCCAAAACTCAAACTCCCCAACCTCTTCTATCCTGTCGTCCTGTAAAAGCGCCTCCCTGATTATTCCGGGCAAAACAGCCTTTGCCTTAACTTTTCCCATTCCCATAACCCTGCCAAGCTCCGCACCGTAGTTAAACCCGAAAATGGCATATCCGTACCTCTCCGTCATTAAAATTCTGTAAATAGCCTGCTCCAAAGCATCACGGCCTTCAATATATCCTCCAACCCTTTCGCTTGTTGCTTTAAATGTTAAATCCTTTGTGCTTAATACCTTGTTTTCTTCAATATAATAAGGAACCATTTGCCAAATCCCCCTTTATTTCAGTCTTAAAACCTGTCCCGCATTTATTGTGTAAGGATATTTTATGCCGTTAAGCTCCGCAATCTCCAAATATTTTTCGCCGTCCCCCAGCTCACGCTTTGCTATTGTCCATAAGCACTCGCCGTTTACAACCCTGTGTTGAGAGGCAACTTCCTTAACCTCTCTCGCTTCCTTAACCGTTCCCGTTTCGTCTGAGCCGCCCTCATTGGTAACGCTCATTTCCGCCGTCTTGTATTCCTTTAGCTTTAAATCCACATAAAAATCCCCGTCCTCTCCTCCTTTTTCCGTAACGCCGTAGCTCTCAATGCTAAGCATTATATCTCCCCCGAAAATACTGCTCCCGTTGGAAAGCTCTCTTAAAATAATCAGCTTAAAAGGCTTTTTGTCCGCCATAATGTTTCTGAATAAGTTAAGATAAAAAATAGGCTCGCTGTATTCGCTGTTTTCCGAAAAACTCCCCTGCCTCGGCAGTAATAACTTAAAATTAATTTCCCTAAGTCCAATGTCTTTCAGTACGTTTATCTCTCCAAAGTTCACCCCCTGTAAAACTACGTTTCTTTTCCCGTACCT
>CAYMAA010000061.1:0-10338 GCA_964388305.1 uncultured Lachnospiraceae bacterium
ATACTTCAGAACTTTTGCTGCGCAAAAGTGTCGCTTAGAACCCGAAAGAAATCGGGCGTTGCGATAGGTAATTGTGTAACAAATACCTATCGCAACGGTTTTGCTGCAGCAAAGCTTCTGAAGCGCTCCATCGGACTTCTTTCCTATTCTACATAACCAAAAGCTGCTGCTTTTTTGCTTTATTTTTTTGCCCCTTCTCTAACTCCGTCCTCTTTTATAACGGAAACAAATGTTTTAAAAATAATTTTAATATCAGTCAACAACCCCATTTTTTCAACATACTCGCCGTCATACCGCGCCTTTACATCAATCGGCAGCTCATCTCTGCCCATAACCTGCGCAAGTCCCGTAAGCCCGGGAGTAATGCCGTTTGCTCCGTATTTATCCCTTTCTTCAATCAAGTCCCGCTGGTTCCAAAGAGCAGGTCTTGGCCCCACAATACTCATATCCCCTTTTAATATGTTAAAAAGCTGGGGCAACTCGTCAAGGCTTGTTTTTCTCAGTATTCTTCCGCTTTTTGTAATAAACGCTTCGGGATTGTTAAGCAAATGCGTAGGCACGTCCTTGGGTGTGTCCGAATACATTGTTCTGAATTTGTATATGTTAAAATACACCTTGTTTTTGCCAACTCTTTTTTGCTTAAAAAATACATTCCCCGAGGACTCCGCCTTAATAATAATGCCTATAATAATCATAGGTATTCCCAAAACAACTATCCCCACAGCGGAAAGACAAATATCCAAAGCTCTTTTTACATATCTGTACATATTAAACCCCCAAAGAAATTAATATATAACATCAATATCCGCACCGTTAATTTTATTGTTATTGTCGAAATTAGGCACAATCTCCTTAATAACAGCCACAGCGTCCCCTTTTCCGCTGCAAACTCTTTCCAATTTTTTAATAAGCGCGTCAAATCTGTTTGCATCTATATCCATAGGCTTTGCAATCATTATCTTTTTGTGATAAGTCTTGCGCATATTGCCCTGCTCCTCGTCCATAATAAGCTCTTCATAAAGCTTTTCACCCGGGCGCAGTCCCGTATATACAATGTCTATATCCTCATAAGGCTTATAGCCGCTGAGCCTTATAAGATTTTCAGCCAAATCATTTATTCTAACCTGTTCGCCCATATCCAAAACAAATATGCTTCCTGTTTTTCCAATTCCACCTGCCTGCAAAACAAGCCTTGCCGCTTCGGGAATAGTCATAAAAAACCTTGTAATGTTCCTGTCCGTAACCGTAACAGGCCCGCCTGCCGCAATCTGTTTTTGAAAAAGAGGTATAACAGACCCGTTAGACCCAAGCACATTGCCAAATCTTACAGCCATAAACTTTGTTTTGCTGTTTGCGGATATTCTTTGAATTATCATCTCGGTAATTCTCTTTGTAGCGCCCATTACGTTTGTAGGGTTTACCGCCTTATCCGTGGAAAGCAGCACAAACCTGTCCACATTGTACCTGTCCGATGCCTTTACAATGTTTACAGTTCCAAAAACATTGTTTTTAACAGCCTCCTTAGGCACAATCTGCATAAGGGGAACGTGCTTGTGTGCCGCCGCATGAAAAACAACCTGCGGCATATATTTTGTAAATATTTTGTTTACAAGCTCCTTGTTGCAAACCGAGCCTATAATAACAATTATATTAATGCTGTCACCGTATTTATTCTTCAGCTCGTAAAACAGCTCATAAGCATTGTTTTCATAAATATCAAAAATAATAAGCAGCTTTGGAGAAAACTTTACAATCTGCCTGCAAAGCTCACTGCCTATAGAGCCGCCGCCCCCTGTAACAAGCACGGTTTTTTCTTTCAGATAGCCGCTTACGTCCTTAACATTAATTTCCACCTCTTCCCTGAAAAGCAGATCGGAAATCTTCACGTCCTGAGGGCCTCTGTTAAAGCTGCCGTTTTCGTCCACATCGCTCATGGGTGGAATAACCTTTAGGGTACACTCCGTTTTTGTGCAGTTGTTTATAATTCGCTTCATTTGCAAATTATCCGCAGAGGGTATTGCAATAATTATTTCGTCAATTTTATATTCCTCGGCAAGTCTGGGTACATTGTCTATGTTGCAGGTTACACGCACCCCGTGAATAGTGGTATTGTTTTTGCTTATGTCATCATCTACAATAATAACCGCCATACGTCCCTCAAAGCCCTTGCCGTTTCGCAAAATGCTCCTGACAACGTCATATCCGCCATAGCCTGCCCCGATTATCATTACCCTTTTTGTGCCAACCTTTTTAAAAAGCCTGTTTTCTATGTTGATGTACATTCTTTTAATAAATCTGTAGCCTGAGCGTGAAAACACAAAAAGCACAAAATTTATAACAAAGGCAAGCGCCAGCATTCTTTTCGGCAATACAATAAATCCAAGCCTGTCTATAATAACATCATTGTAAATAAATATTAATACAAAAATAATTACCTGACTTATAAATATTCTGAAAATCTCTTCAATATTAGCATATTTCCAAATTTTAGAATAAAAGCCAAATACAAAATAGCTTAAAATCGTAACCGCCGTAGCAAAAGGCGCAGTGTGGGCATACCAGCTCCATACATTGGGAGATATGGTAACATATCCCCCTCCGGGTATACTTCCTCCGTACCAAAGGCTTAAAGCGATTATAATGGAAAAATTAATAAAAATTATATCCAAAGCCAAATAAAGTCCAATGCTTTTAAATTTTTCGATTTTAGAATATGCGTCAGTATTCATAGTTAATCCCTCTTGAGGCTTTTAATGTTAAGCACGCAGCCAACACCCAGCATTATCCAAAACAGCGGCGCAACGCTAACATTGCTGTCTGTTGTAAAGTTTGTAAATAAATAACCCAAAATACCTGCCATTAAACCAAGCCTTATTACGTTTAAACAGCCGTCACTGTCTTTAAGCATTGCTTTAATAACCGATAAAATATAAATAATAATAAGAACACCAAAAGCAATAAGAGAAAATACTCCCGTGTTTATGCCAATTTGCAAATACATATTGTGAGGCTTGTCTACCGTAATATAAGGGTTTCCCAAAAATTTGGTTTTTCCTCTCAAATCGTTGTAAGGAAATTCCATAACGAAGGTATCCGGCCCCGACCCAAGTATAAAGTTTTTAGCCTTAAAAAGCAATGGTAAGGATCTTGACCAAATATAGCCTCTGCCCGAGCCTAAATATTCCAACCCGTTAAAGCCTAATGTCTTTACATCGCTGTCAATATTGTAATCGTCACCGTTTTTGGCAACAGCCGTAATGCCGCCGCCCGTTTTTCTGAATATAAAATCAAAACCGGTAACACCGTCATCGGGCGCAAAGTCCACCATATCGTCCTTAACCTTAACCTCAACCTCCGCAGGAAAATCCAACCCGTCATATTCATAAACAGTCCAGCCGTCCTTTTCACCATTGTTTTCGGTATAGCTGTATTCCGCATCGTTTATAATCAAAACAGGCTCATTCCCTTTAAGAGTTATTTTAACCTTATAGCCTCTTGCCTCTATAACGCCGTACTCTCCCTCAACGTCCATATCCTGCCAGAAATAAGGACTCTCCTGCTTAACGCTGCCGCTTAAAACACTAAAAATTGTTTTTACCTTTGCGGCGCTCATACCATCGGCATTTATCATACAGGCGGCAGCGCCGCCGCCCACAACGGCAGCCGCCGCAATAAAGCCTGCCCATGCAGGAGAAATTTTAAATGTTTTTCTCTTTGCCGCAATATAAATTATTCCAACAATAAGGGTAACAATGCCGCTGCATATAATTCCCAAAAAAGCGCCTGCGGAGCGGCAGCCTATAACATTTATAACGCAAATAACAACAAGTACGGCGGAAAAATACTTCAGCTTGCTTTTAAGGGGCAAAAACAAAGTAAATACGGCAAAAACAGGCAGCATAAGCCCAAAAAAGCTCCCCACATAGTTGGGGTTGTAAAGAGTGCAATATACATTTTCGTACCTTGCGCTGAGAGTTGTTATATCTCCGTAATAGCTGCCAAGCACAGCCTTAGCCACGGCTTTAAGTGAAAAAATATCAAAGCCGAAAAACTGACCTGCTCCCACAAGTCCCACCAAAAAGGCGCTTACAGCAAAAAATACAATAAATAAATTAAGCCTTTTAATGCTTTTAATGTTGTGTAATGTAACCGCAAACAATATAATGTAGCAAAGGAGCATAGCCGCGCCCTCATACCTGTTTGCGGCGCCAAAAAACGCAATGGATTTGTATGAGGAAAATACTGCGGAAAGCAAAATGAATAAGCCGTAAATGCCGGCGCATATCATAACAGGGGTTTTAAAATAAACCTTTTTGCCGTTGTAGTCCGTAAGCAGATCCAACCCAAGCAAAATAACAATAATAATAACCGATGTTATAAGCAAAAAGCTCTTGCAGTAAACAAACATATCCGCCGTAGCGTTGCCTGTGTTCATAATGCCGCCTCTTACCGCATTTATTTCCGCATCGCTTATTTTAACCACCGCATACCTAACAATAAGCGGTATAATACATATTATAAATCCTAAAATTGCAGTAACAATAATGTCCGTATAATTTATTTTTTCTTTCTTATCCTTGTTCATAACCCTCTCCTGTTAAATTTTTATATTTGTATAATTATACCACAGCCAAGAACGGTTTACAATTTGCATTTAAAGGTTTAATTATCTCTTGTTGCTTCCTCTCCAAATTTTCATGGCCTCAGCCTCTTTAATAAGCGCATCTCTAAAGCTCGGGTGAGCTATGGAAATAAGCGCCTCGGCTCTCTGCCATGTGGTCATTCCTTTAAGACAAACCTTGCCAAACTCCGTAACCACATAATGAGTATTTGCTCTTGTATCCGTAACAATACTGCCGTTTGCCAATGTGGGTCTTATTCTGCTCTGCACCTCTCCCGTTTTTGTTGTAAATGTGGAAGAAAGGCAAACAAAGCTTTTCCCTCCCTTTGAAAGATAAGCGCCAAGCACAAAGTCAAGCTGTCCTCCGGCACCGCTTATGTGCTTTGTTCCTGCGGACTCCGCATTAATCTGTCCAAAAAGGTCAATATCCACTGCATTGTTGATGGAAATAAAGTTATCCAAAGCGGAAATAGACCTTATATCATTGGTATAATTAACAGGCGCGCTCATACATTGGGGATTGTTGTTTAAATAGTCATACAGCTTTTGTGTGCCTGCCCCAAAGGCATAAACCTGCCTGCCCTTGTCTATATTCTTTTTGCTTCCGTTAATTTTGCCTGCCTTTGCAATGTCCACAAAAGCGTCCACATACATTTCGGTATGTACTCCCAAATCCTTTAGATCGCTTTCCGCAATTAAAGACCCTACCGCATTTGGCATACCCCCAATGCCAAGCTGTAAACAGGCGCCGTCGGGAATTTCCTCCACAATAAGCTCCGCAACTGTTTTATCCACAAGCGACGGTGTTCCGCCGCCGCCCATAATGCCGACCTGAGGGTTGTCCCCCTCCACAACAAAATCCACATTGCTTATATGTATTCCCTCTTCAAAGCCGCCAAGGCATCTGGGCATATTTTTGTTTACCTCCACAATAACAACCCTGCTCTTTTCACACATTGCCGCCAAATGAGATGCGTTTGGCCCAAAATTGAAATAGCCGTGTTCGTCCATAGGCGCAACCTGTATCATTGCAACGTCATTTTCAACAAAATCCCTGTAGTATCTGGGCAGCTCGGAATACCTTATTGGCGCATAATAGCCAATGCCCATTTTAATAAGCTTTCTCTCAAAACCGCCCATGTGCCAGCTGTTAAAGCAAAAATGCTTGCAAGCGTCAGGCGCTTTCGCAAACTCGGGCATCCAAAGTAGAATACCCCCTCTTATTTTAACGTCATAAAGCTCTTCATATCTTTCAGCCAAAGCCTTGTCCAACGCAACGGGGGTTGCCGTAGTCCAGCCAAAATCCACCCAGTCGCCGCTTTTAACAACCCTTGCCGCCTCCTTTGCGCTTACAAGCTTTTTTGCGTATTCTTCCTTAAAACTCATTTTTAAAACCTCCGTAAATTTATGTTACATTGCCCCTGCCTGCTTTAAAAGCATTTCGGCATTTTTATAAAAAATGTTTTCCATATCATTTTCTTTTATATTTTCAAAATAAACAGCCTTAACGTACATTGCCGGATTGCTTATGGGAAAATCAGTTCCAAACAAAATCTTTTGGCTGCCCACGCTGTTTACAAGTGTTTTAAGCATACCGTATCTGAAAAGTCCCGTACCGCTTAAATCCAAAAAATAATTGTCATATTTTTTAAGCATATCAATGTGCCTGTAATAATGCGCCTTTTGGTGAGGGTGCGCCGCCACAAAAATAATGTTTTTAAACTCTCTCACAGCTTTTTCAAGTCCGTCCATATCCCTGTTGGGGTCGGTATGTACGGAAACTATCATATTTTGCCTGTCTATCTCTCTGTAAATTTCCTCCATACCCTCATCATAATATGTACTCCAGCCGTTCATATAAGGCACTAACTCCCCTATCAGCTTAATGCCCGATTTAACCCCAAGCCTAATCTCCTCAATGGATTTTTCCGCATACTTAGGGTGAATATGTATTCCGGGAATATAAAAGCCCTTCCACCTTTGCCCAAGCTCTGCCGCCTCTGCGTTAAGCCGCCTTATTACTTCAAAATCCTCAGTTCTTCTTATAACCGAGCCGCAAATCATATTAATGCCTGCGCTTTCAATAATATCCTTAAAATTATCCCCGTTTACAATGCCATTGTAAAAGCATGAGCAGTTTTCCTGCCTAATAAACGGATGTGTGTGAAAATCAATTATTTTCATTTAATATCAATCCTCTTTTCATTTATCATATTTTGCAAGGCTATCATAAGTCCTGTTTTGCCGTGGCTGTAATTAAGTCCCCCCTGCATATATACCGCAAAAGGCTCTCTTAAAGGCGCGTCTGCGGAAAATTCTATAGATGAGCCTTGAATAAATGCCCCTGCCGCCATAATAACATCACTGTCATACCCGGGCATAGGCGCAGGATAAGGTATTGCGTGGCTGTCCACCGCCGCACCCATTTGCACCCCCTGACAAAAGCTGATAAGATTTTCTCTGTTTTCCATTAATATACACTGAACAATGTCCCCACGCTTTTCATCTGGCAAGGGCATAACCCCAAACCCCAGTCTTTTAAACATTTCAGCACCTAAAACTGCCGTTTTAAGACTTCCGTTTACGGCTTGAGGAGCAGTGTATAAGCCTTGTATCATACTTCTTGTTGCTCCCAGGGTCGGCCCAACCTCTTTTCCCATTCCCGGCACTGTAAGACGAAAAGCCGCATTTTCCACAAGCTCCGCCTTTCCTGCAATATATCCCCCAACAGGCGCCAAACCGCCCCCGGGGTTTTTAATAAGGCTTCCCACAACCAAATCCGCCCCTGCCTCCAAAGGCTCGCTGTAATCCGTAAACTCGCCGTAGCAGTTGTCTGCCATACAAATAATATCACTTCTTACGTTTTTAACAATGGCAACAATCTCCCCTATCTGCTCAACGGTTAAAGACGGTCTTAAACAATACCCCTTAGACCTTTGTATTGTAACAAGTCTTGTGTTGGGTTTTATGTTTTCCGCAATATGCTCCAAGTCGCAGCTTCCGTCTTTAAGCAATGGCAGCTCGCTAAACTCCACACCGTAGTCCTTTAAACTGCCTTTAACGGGTCTTTTGTACCCAATAACACCCTCTAAGGTGTCATAAGGACTGCCAACCACACTGAACAAATGATCCCCGGGACGTAAATTCCCGAACAGGGCAACCGTTAAAGCGTGTGTGCCTGAAATTATCTGAGGTCTTACCAAAGCGTCCTCCGCCTTAAAAACATCGGCATAAATGCTTTCCATAACATCTCTGCCGCCGTCATCATAGCCATAACCCGTACTTCCGCAAAAATGGTCTATTGCAAGTCTGTTTTTCTGCATTGCCTTAATAACCTTCATCTGATTGTATTCAGAAATGCGGTCAATCTCTCTAAAACTGCCCTCAACGGCGCTTTCGCAGCTTTTAACAAAGTCATAAACCCTGCCGCTTATGCCAAACTCCTCCGTTGCAAGCTCTTTGCTTTTATCCTTAATCATAAATCTACCCTTTCCGCTATAAAATCCGCTGTTCCGCCAACACCTTCAAATTCATCAATGTTTATCCAAACAGCATCGGGACATTGGTGCTTAAACCATGTAAGCTGCCTTTTCGCAAAATGCCTTGTATCCCTTTTAAGTATATAAACAGCCTCTTCAAGAGTTGTTTCTCCCATTAAATACGCCGCAATTTCCTTGTAACCAAGTCCCTGCATGGCAGTGCTTTCTCTCTTAACGCCCATCTCCAAAAGCCGCCTAACCTCATCAACAAGTCCCTCTTCCATCATAGCGTCAACACGTCTGTCAATCCTTTCGTACAGCTTTTTCCTTTCCATATTTAAAACAAAAATCCTGCTGTTGTAAAAAGGCTCTCTCTTTCGCTCTCTTTCGTTGTAAGCGGAAAACCTTTCACCTGTTTCTTCAAAATATTCCAAAGCTCTTAAAACACGCTTAACATTATTTGGGTGAGTTGTTGCCCCATACTCGGGGTCTGCCTTTACAAGCCTTTCAAACATAGCCTGCCTGCCGACCCTTTCAAGCTCAGCCTCTAACCTTTGCCTGATTTCAGCGTTTTTCCCTGCCCCGGCGGTAAAGTCGTTTCCGTAAATAAGTCCGTTAATGTAAAAGCCGGTACCGCCTGCCACAACAGGTATATGCCCTCTTTCCCAAATTTCATCAATATATTTAACAGCCTTTTTTTGAAAAACCGCAATGCTGTAGTCATCAAAGGGTTCAATTTCATCTACCAAAAAATGACGTATTCCCTTTTTTTCGTCCTCTCTGACCTTAGCCGTGCCAATATCCATATATTTGTAAACCTGCATAGAATCTGCGGAAATAACCTCTCCTCCAATTCTTCTGCAAACCTCAACGGAAACCGCCGTTTTTCCGCATGCGGTAGGGCCGCCGATAACAACAATGCCTTTTTTCATAAATTCCACTCACTTTTCAACCGATTTATATGTTAGTTATTATATAACTTAATTTCATTTGTGTCAATCTTATACAAGCTATGAATAAATGTGAAAAATAAGGTCATACTGAAGTTATGGAAAAGAGATTTTTAATTTACGGAGCAATAGGAATTACAATGGAAAATCTGTGGACAGGCTTAAACTCATTAATTTCGGGAGAATATATGCTTTTAACCCATACCTCATTATGGATGTTTTTAATATACGGTTTGGTTGTGTTTTGCGAGCCTGTTTTTAAATTACTCCAAAAAAAGCCCCTAATATTAAGGGGCTGCGTTTACTGCATATTAATATTTTCAACGGAATATTTAACAGGCAGATTTTTAAGAATTTTCGGTGTTTGCCCGTGGAGCTACTATGTATTTTCGGGCAGCATAAACGGACTTGTAATGCCTGCCTATGCTCCTCTCTGGTTTTGCGCCGGTCTTTTTTACGAAAAGCTCTATTTTTTGCTTAAGCATAAAGCAATTTAAGAATTTTTGTAAATTCCCAATCCAAAATGACTGTATGCCAATGGTGTAACAACCCTGCCCTTTGGTGTACGCTTAATAAACCCCTTTTGAATTAAGTACGGCTCGTAAACGTCCTCAATGGTATCGCTCTCTTCGCCTATGGAAACAGCTAAGGTGTCCAACCCCACAGGGCCGCCGTTAAATTTTTCAATTATTGTCATTATCATTCTCTTGTCATTATTATCCAAACCCATTTCGTCCACATCAAGAATTTTTAAAACCTCCGCCGCAACGTCTTTGTCAATTCTCCCCCCATACTTAACCTCCGCAAAATCCCTAATTCTTCGCAAAAGCCTGTTTGCGATACGGGGCGTCCCTCGGGATCTGCCGGCAATTTCCATTGCTCCGTCCTCTGTTAAGTTTATATTTAAAACCTTTGCGGAGCGTGTAACAATTTTTTTAAGCTCTTCGGGTGTATACAGCTCCAGCCTGTTAATAATGCCAAATCTGTCCCTTAAAGGTGCGGTTAAAAGTCCTGCCCTTTTGGTTGCCCCCACAAGAGTAAACTTAGGCAACTCCACCCGTATGCTCTTAGCCGCCGCGCCTCTGCCAATAACAATATCCAGCACAAAGTCCTCCATTGCAGGGTACAAAATCTCCTCCACAAGCCTGTTAAGCCTGTGAATTTCGTCAATAAATAAAATATCCCCCTCATTAAGCCCGTTTAAAATTGCCGCCATATCCCCCGGTCGTTCAATGGCAGGGCCTGAGGTTGTTTTTATGTTAGAGTTCATTTCCGTTGCTATAATGTT
>CAYMAA010000062.1:0-10276 GCA_964388305.1 uncultured Lachnospiraceae bacterium
TGGGCGTTCAGCGACTACATACTGACAATACCCTATATAATAGGAAGGCTTGTGGGCAGCAGATACAATGACGGACTTGTGCCCGAACCATCGGCGCACTGGGGAGAATTTAAGCAAACCCTTACAAATAATCGCCTTCACGGCGTTTCCCATGGCGATCTTATAGACCTTAAAAGAGATGATTACAGAGGCTTTGACATTATTTCAAAATATGTGGAAATTGTTTCGGAGCTGAAAAACAAGGGATATTAAAGATGCAAAACCGCTTGCAATGCAGGCGGTTTTTGTGCTATTTCACAAGAGATCGGTGCATTTTAAGACAAAAATTGTTAATATATTTTATTGATATTGTTGCCTTTGCTGTGGTAAAATGGTATTTAACGTAAATTGCCCTTTTATAAAGGGACTTAGCCAACTGAAAATTTTATTTAATCTATTTGAAAGAGTGAGAAAAAATTATGAAAACCAAAAGAGAGGACATAAGAAATATTGCTATTATAGCTCACGTTGACCACGGTAAAACCACGCTGGTTGACGAGCTTTTAAAGCAGAGCGGCACTTTCCGCTCAAACCAGGTTATAAGAGAGAGAGTAATGGATTCGGGAGATATTGAAAGAGAAAGAGGCATTACAATTCTCTCCAAAAACACTTCGGTTTATTATGATGATGTCAAGATTAATATAGTTGATACTCCGGGTCATGCCGACTTCGGCGGCGAGGTTGAGCGTGTGCTTAAAATGGTAAACGGTGTTGTGCTTGTGGTAGATGCCTTTGAGGGAGCTATGCCCCAAACAAAATTCGTTCTTAAAAATGCTTTAAGCTTAGGCTTGCCCGTTGTTGTGTGCGTTAATAAAATAGACCGCCCCGAGGCAAGACCCGATGAGGTTGTAGACGAAATTTTGGAGCTTTTTATTGAGCTGGACGCAACGGACGATCAGCTGGAATCACCCTTTGTTTTTGCCTCCGCAAAAGACGGAAAGGCAGGTATGACATTTGAGGAGGCTATGGCGGCAGAGGATATGACAGCCCTTTTTGATACTATAATAGACCATATCCCTGCGCCCCAAGGCGATGATGAAGCTCCTCTTCAAATACTTGTTACAACAATAGATTATAACGAGTATGTTGGCAAAATTGGCATAGGCAAGGTGGAAAACGGCATAATTAAAGTAGGTGATGAGGTAGCCATAGTAAACCATCACGATGCCGATAAACTGGATAAAATAAGAGTAACCAAGCTATATGAATTTGAAGGACTTGAAAGAATTGAGGTAAAGGAGGCTTCGGTAGGCTCTATTGTTGCCGTATCGGGTATGCCGGAAATTCATATAGGCGATACAATCACATCTGTTACAGACCCAAAGCCAATGGAATATAATAAAATTTCCGAGCCTACCCTTTCAATGACTTTTTCCGTAAACGACAGTCCCTTTGCAGGGCAGGAGGGCAAATTTGTTACAAGCCGTCATTTAAGAGAAAGGCTTTTCAAGGAGCTTAATACAGATGTTTCTTTAAGAGTTGAAGAAACGGATATTGCGGAGTGCTACAAGGTGTCGGGCAGAGGCGAGCTCCATCTTTCAATACTTATAGAAACCATGAGAAGAGAGGGTTATGAGTTTCAGGTATCCCGTCCCGAGGTTCTTTATAAGGAAGAAAACGGCAAAAAAACCGAGCCTGTTGAAACGGTAACAATAGATGTTCCCGAAGAGTATGTAGGCGCTGTTATTGAAAAGCTCGGCACAAGACACGGCGAAATGACCAATATGGCGCCTTCGCAGGACGGCTATACAAGAATAGAATTTGATATTCCCTCCAGAGGTCTTATAGGCTACAGAAACGAGTTTTTAACGGATACAAGAGGAACGGGTATTATGAACTCCGTTTTTAAGGACTATGAGCCTTATAAGGGTGAGCTTGCAAGCCGTACACAAGGCTCATTAATTGCCTTTGAAAGCGGCGAGTCCATAACCTACGGTTTGTTTAATGCGCAGGAAAGAGGAGATTTGTTTATAGGCCCCGGTGTTAAGGTTTACAGCGGTATGGTTGTTGGCAGACACTCCCGAGGGGACGATATTGAAGTAAACGTATGTAAAAGAAAACAGCTTACAAATACCCGTGCCGCAGGCAGTGATGACGCCTTAAAGCTTGTACCCCATATTAATATGAGCCTTGAACAGTGTATAGACTTTATTGCGGATGACGAGCTTGTGGAGGTTACGCCTCAAAACTTGAGAATAAGAAAAAAACTTCTTGACCCTATTGCAAGAAGAAAAGCACACAGAAAATAATTTACCGAGCAAAGAGATGGTTTTTATGAACAACGGCAAAAAAAATACAGGCGCTTCCTTTGTAAAACAGGCTGCCATACTTGCCATTGCAGGTCTTTTGGTTAGGGTGTTGGGTTTTTTGTACCGTTTGCCCCTTACCAATATGATTGGGGACAGAGGCAACGGCATTTACTCCGCAGGCTATTATATTTATAACTTCTTTCTTATAATGAGCTCCGCAGGTCTGCCTGTTGCCATTTCCAAAATGATTTCCGAAAAGCTGGCGGCGGAGGAATATACAAACGCAAAAAAAATATTTAAGGTTTCCATGCTGACGGCAGGGGGTCTTAGCCTTTTGTGCGCAGTCATTATGGCAGTGGGTACTTCCATACTTAGGGTTTACTGCCAAACCAATAATGTTACGGACAGCCTTTGGTACAGAAGTACATGGTGTCTTTACACACTTTCCCCCACAATATTTATTGTAGGTATAATGGCGGTTTTCAGAGGTTATTTTCAGGGCTTTAACACTACAGTGCCAACGGCGCTTTCCCAGCTTATAGAACAGGTTTTTAATGCCATATTCAGCGTATATATGGCATGGCTTCTTGTAGGCATGGGCGTAGAGTTTGGCGCGGCAGGCGGCACAATGGGCACGGGCATAGGCGCTCTTGCAGGTCTTGCGGTGCTTTGTCTGTTCTATTTTAAAAGCAGGCATGCAAGAAACGCATACTTTAAAAAGGATAAGAAAAATTACAGAATAGAAGGCGGCAGGGAAATTGCCGTAAACCTTGCCAAAATAGCAATCCCCATAATTTTGGGTACAGCCATATTCAGTATGACAAACTTTGTGGATATGGCTATGGTAAACTCCCGTCTTAGCGCTGCAGGCTTCGGTGCGGAGCAAATAGAAAGCCTTTACGGTCAGCTTACAGGCAAATATGTAACACTTTCCACTCTTCCCGTTTCCATATCCACAGCAATAGCAACGGCAGTAATTCCCAGTATTGCCGCAAGCGTTGTAAAAAAAGAGCATAATCTTGTTCAAAGCAAGGTGGATACGGCTTTAAGAGTTACAATGATAATTTCAATACCGGCGGCGGCAGGCATGGGTGCTTTAGGCCCTCAAATTCTTACAATGCTTTTCCCCAACCATAACGATGGGGGCGGTCTTATAAGAATAGGCGCTTTAAGCATTATATTCCTTGCTCTCAGCCAAATTTCAACAGGTGTTTTGCAGGGCATAGGCAAAGTAAAAACACCTGCCCTTAACGCTCTTATAGGTGCGGTTACAAAAGTGCCCGTAAACTATTTTCTTATAGCAATACCCTTTATAAATGTAAAGGGCGCTGTCATAAGCACTACCGTATGCTATATTATATGCAGTCTGCTTAACTTTAAAGCATTGGTAAAAGCCACTCACGTTAAACCCGATTATACGGGAATGCTGATAAAACCCTGTATATCCGCTGCAGCTATGTGCGCAGGCATACTTATAATATATCATATACTTTTCGCCTTTGTTTTCGGAAATACAATAAGTACCCTACTTGCCATAATGTTTGGCATAATTGTTTACTTTTTTGTAATGGCGCTTATAAAAGGCTTTACAAGAGATGATTTAAGCCTTGTGCCTATGGGCGGAAAGATTATAAGGCTTTTGGAAAAATATAACAGAATATAAAAAACTGCCGCAAGCCATAAACCTGCGGCAGCATTTTTTTATACCAAATTTTCGGGGTTTAAGCATAAAAGCTCATCAATAACAAATAAACCGTCCTTGCGTATGAGCTTATCGTCAAAATAAATTTCTCCTCCCCCATAGTCGGCAGTCATTATAAGCACCAAATCCCAGTGTACGGCAGACCTGTTTCCATTGTCCGCATCATCATAGGCATTTCCCGGGGTAAAATGTATAGACCCTCTTATTTTCTCGTCAAATAAAATGTTCTTCATAGGCTTTGTTATAAACGGATTTACGCCTATGGCAAACTCCCCAACATACCTCGCTCCCTCGTCAGTGTTAAAAATCTCATTTGCTTTGGCGCTGTTGTTTGCCTTAACGTCAACAATCTTTCCGTCCTTAAATGTAAGACTTACATTTTCAAAATTAAATCCGTGATAAGGACTTGGGGTGTTGTAGGTTATTGTGCCGTTTACGCTTTCCTTAACAGGCGCGGTATAAACCTCTCCGTCGGGTATATTCATTTCTCCCGCACATTTAACGGCAGGTATATCCTTAATTGAAAAGCTAATGTCCGTATTCTTTGCCACAAGCCTCACCTTGTCCGTTTTGTTCATAAGCTCCACAAGGCTGTCCATAGCTCGGGACATTTTGGAATAGTCCAAATTGCATACCTTGTAAAAGAAATCCTCAAAGGCCTCCTGGCTTGTTTCCATACTTTGAGCAAGACTTGCATTTGGGTACCTTAAAACAACCCACTTCTTTTTAAGCCTTACATCGGTAACAGGCCGCTGATACAGCTTTGTGTACATATCCATTTTCTTCCCGTCCACGTCCGCAAGCTCAGCTGTGTTCTCGTTTGCTCCAATACCAATGTATGCGTCTATGCCCTCCATTTTTTTAATGTCAATTTCAGCCAAAAACTTCCATTGCTCCTCAGTTGCGCCCATAATTAACTCTCTTGTAACTGCAGAGTCCAAAAGGTCAACATAGGCAATTCCCCCTGCCTTGTAAATCTCCTTAACAAGCGCCTTAACAAGGGGCAGGCATGTAAGCCCGTTGGAGTTAATAAGCACTTTTTCGTTTTTCTGCACCTTAACCGAATAATTTACTATGTTTTCCGCAAGTGTTTTAATTCTTGGATCCATTATATATCCTTCTTTCTTATAATTTTTCAGGCTCTGCCAGCCGCCTTGTTCCTTTAACGGGTACGGGCGTAAAAAGCAAACCTAATGGTAAGTTTAAATTAATATTGTAACAGGGGTCGTTTAAAAGCAAATCCCCCCATTTGTTTTTCATATATAAAATTTCCCTGTTAAACCTCTTTATTTTTTCGGGAGAGTTTTCCTCTCCCCTGCTTAAAGACTCATAGTGATACAGCATAACGCTTGGCAGACAAATATTGTTAAGTCCCAGCCTTTGCGCTTTAAGGCAAAAATCCACATCATTAAAGGCAACAGCCAAATCCTCTTCAAAGCCTCCCACGGCATCAAACACAGACCTTTTAACACATAAACAGGCAGCCGTTACCGCACTGTAGTTGTAGGGTACTCCCAGCCTGCCAAAATACCCTCTTTCATTTTTGTGAGCGCCAATTCCGCAGTGCCCCGCAAGTCCGCCGCCGCCCAGCACAATTCCGCAGTGCTGTACGGTATCGTTTGGGTACAAAAGCTTTGCTCCAACACAGCCAATACTCTCTCTGCCTGCCTCTCCCGCAAGCAGGGAAAGCCAGTCATTGCTTATTATCTCCGTATCGTTATTTAAAAATACCAAAATATTGCCCTTTGCATATTTTGCGGCAATATTGTTTATTTTTGAAAAATTAAATGGAATATTGATTTTAACAATCCTTAAACCCTCTCTTTTCTCCCATCTTTCAAAAAAAGCAAATGTTTCCGCTTCCTCGCTGCCGTTGTCCGCAAGTATAACCTCATAGTTTTTAAAATCCGTTTTTTCAAATATGGATTTTAAGCACCTTTCCGTAACCTCCGCCTTATCCCTCATGGGAATAATAATGCTTGCGAAATCATCATTACGGGGTTTAAAGCAAACCTGAAAAAAAGAAGAGTTTTTAACACCTCTTACCTCCGCCATGTAACCCCGTCTTTTAACAGTGTCCTCAATGGCTTTTTTTGCCGCAGTATAGGCATAGCTCTTTTCAAAAACATCTGCGGAGGTGGAGCCTTTTACAACCCTCCAATGATATAAAACACAGGGTATGTGAAAAATCCTGTCAGTAATATCACCAAGCCTTAAAGCAAGGTCATAGTCCTGACTTCCGTCAAACTCGCTTCTAAGTCCCCCTACGGCATTAAAAACAGACCTTTTGTATACTCCCAAATGGGATATATAATTGAGAGAAAGCAAAGTATCGGGGCAGTAATCCGGCTTAAAAAAAGGCTCAAACCTTATGCCGCGCTCGTCAATTTTGTCCTCATCGGAGTAAATTAAATCAGCGTCGCCAAACCTGTTAATTGCCTCCGCCACCTTAAAAAGAGCATTTGGCGCCAGCTCATCGTCATTGTCCAAAAGAGCCAAATATTCTCCTCGGGCAAGCTCCGCCGCCCTGTTGGTAGCTGCGGAAATCCCCCCGTTTTTTTCGCAGAATACAACCTTTATTCTTTCCTCCGCAATGCTTTTTAAATATTCCTTAACACCTGCCTTTGCAGAGCAGTCGTCCGCAATGCAAAGCTCCCAGTTGCCGTAGGTTTGGTTTTTAACTGATAAAACCGCCCTTTCAAGCCACTTTATCTCAGGATTGTAAACAGGCATAATTACGGAAATAAGAGGCTCTCTGCTCAATTTTCCCCTGCCTGTTAAATCCTCGCAGTTTTTCATCCATAAATTGTATTTTTGAGGATTTTTTTCCAAAACCGCCGCTGCGGTTCGCCGCAGGGTTTCTTTAAAACCGTTGCTTTTTAAATATTTTAATCCCCTTTTAAAAAAATACATTTTTTATAACCTTCCTGCCCACTCAGCAACCTTCTTTTTCATCATATTAACAAGCGTTGCGCTGCCTGCAACCTCAATATCCCGTCCCATACTGAATATAAAACCCAAAAGTGTGTCGGAAAAATACTCTTCAACTGAAATCTTCATTCTTCCGTCAGCCAAATGCACCACGTTTGCCTGAGAGCCGTATCTGTCATACATTACCTTTTCAATATTTTTTGTAAATACAAAAACGGCAGTCCCCTTTTCTCCAAAGGACATATCCTTGCTGTATTTTATAATATCCTCAAGCTCCTGCATATCCTTGCACATAATGCCTTTATCATTTGTTAAAAGTATTTTTCTTATTCTGTCCACCCTGAAAAAGCTAATATTGCTTTTATGCTCGTCACATTTTCCCAAAATATAAATACCGTCCCTGCTGGTATGAAGCCTATAGGGAGATATGCTGTGCTGCTTATACTCCCCATTGCTGTTGTATATAACGGAAATTTTCTTTTCCTCAACAATGGCTCTGTTTACAACCTCCAGCACCCATGTAACACTGCCGCTTTCATTAATATAGTCCTTCCTCGATGAAATTGTAGGCAAAAGCTTATCCGTCTGATAAGCGCTTAAAAGAGAATACAGCTTCGCCTTTATATTTTTAGCGTCGTTTTTGCTAAATGATTTTACCGTGTCTATGGCGGATAACAGCATTTCTATTTCCGTCAATTCAAGAGGTCTGTTAATAAGCCTGTAGTGCTTTTTGTTTTCCTCTGTATATGTGTGAATTTCAATAAAAGGCGTATTTTCAAAGCATTCGTTTATAAGCTCTATGTTTGGCTTTATGCTCCGCTCGTTTATAACAATATCAAACCTTTTAAGGTAAGAAATAATGTCATTGTTTGTAACTCCGTGGTCATCATCTGTAAATTTGTATAAATATTGCAAAATGTAAAAAGCAGCGTCTTTTTTACCGGCCATTACTTTCTCCTTTCTCCAAGTCTGAGGCTTGGTATAGCATTTAGGCTCATATCGGCAAAATTACCAATTAAATATTCATAATAAGCTGCGCAGCCTATCATAGCGCCGTTATCCGTACAAAGTACAGGGTCAGGCACAAAAAACTCAAAACCGTGTCTGCCGCAAGCCTCAC
The DNA here is from genome assembly GCA_964388305.1 of uncultured Lachnospiraceae bacterium. Taxonomy (GTDB): domain Bacteria; phylum Bacillota; class Clostridia; order Lachnospirales; family CAG-274; genus JAJQCI01. The sequence goes on from CAYMAA010000062.1 coordinate 8,042, forward strand.
GCAAGCTCCTCCTTAATGCGGAATTTGCGGAAACTCCCCCTGCGGCGGCAAGCCTTTTAAGTCCAAATTCCATGCAGGCATTAATGCTTTTTTCCACAAGCACGTCTACAACAGCCTGCTGAAATGATGCCGCCACATCCGCAGCGGAATATGCCTCCCCTGTCATATTGCATTTGTTAATATAATTTAAAACCGCTGACTTTAGTCCGCTAAAGCTAAAATCATAGCTGCCCTCCTCCAGCATTACACGGGGAAAAGCCACCCCCTCACTGTTGCCCTTGAGGGATAGCCTGTCTATTTTAGGCCCGCCGGGGTAAGGCAGGCTTAAAGCCCTTGCCACCTTGTCATAAGCCTCTCCTGCGGCGTCATCTCTTGTGCCTCCCAAAATTTCAAAATCATTGTAAGTGTTTATTTTAACAATGTTTGTATGTCCGCCCGACACAACCAGACAAATAAAAGGCGGCTCTAAGCTTGGGTGCTGAATATAGTTTGCACAAATATGCCCCTCAATGTGATGAACCGGAATAAGCGGTTTTTTTAGTCCGAAAGCAAGTCCCTTTGCATAAGAAACCCCCACCAAAAGCGCCCCCACAAGTCCCGGGCCGTAGGTTACACCCACTGCATCAATATCATTAAGCTCTGTATCCGCTTTTTTTAAAGCTTGGCTTACAACAAAATCTATATTTTCAACATGCTTGCGGGATGCAATTTCAGGCACGACCCCTCCAAACTGCTTGTGTATGTCTATCTGTGAAGAAATTATGTTGGATTTAACCTCCCTGCCGTTTACAACCACCGCAACAGAGGTTTCATCACAGGAGGACTCTATTGCCAATATGGTAATATCCTTATTCATCAAAATCAATCCTTTCACCCTTGTCAATGTAAATTTTATCACACTTGTCACAATTTTACAATACAAGATTAGGAAATATAAATAAATTTCCGTACAAAAAAGAGCCGCCCCTCAAAAAGGAGCGGCTCGTAAAAATTAATTGATATACATCAGCAAATATTGAAAAATAAAATATACTGATTAAGCATACGCCGAATTAATCAATCAATTTATCAGTTTTGCTCTACCTTTACATTATCCCAGTAAATTACAGAACCTGCTGTTCTTACAAGCCTTATCTGAGCAAGTGAGAAAGGTGCGCAAGCAGCTACAAGAGGAGCAGCGTCGCTTGCAACTTCCTGAAGATCTTCAGGATTGTAAACACCGTCAGAGCCGTGGCGATACAATGTTGTGGCAGATGTGCCGTTATCCAAATCAAGCTCAATAACTACTCTGTACCACTTGCCCATTTCCATTGTTTCAAGAGGCGTAGCGGTAGATGCGTTATAAGACGGGTTATCCTCGGATACAACATAAGCCAAATCTCCAACGTCTGTAATCTGATAGAAGATGTCGCCTAAGCCTGATGTGTTTGTCCATGAGCTAAGCGCAGATGTTCCGTCATTTTCCGTAGCAGTGTTTTCAAGATAAATTCTGAAGCTTCTTCCTGCTGAGCTTGCCGGATAATCAGCATCTGAACCGTCCTTGTAAATATCTACGGAAACGGTAGCCTTGCCTGAAGAAATAGGTGTATCAAGTATCTTGAAAACAGCCTTGTTTTGAGTCCTTATCTTTGTGCTTGTGTTGCCTGCAACAGAATCTGTGTTGTTTAAATCGAGATACTGGCTCTGGTTGTATTCAAGAAGCCAGCTTGCAAAGTCCTCTGTGTCCTCAAAAACAACACCTGCGGGTTCGGGAGCCTCTGTAGATTGCTCGCTTGAAGGCTCTTCACTTGGAGCCTCTGTAGATTGCTCGCTTGAAGACTCTTCGCTTGGAGCCTCTGTAGATTGCTCGCTTGATGGCTCTTCACTTGATGGCTCTTCACTTGACGGCTCTTCACTTGAAGGCTCTTCGCTTGAAACCTCTTCGTTCCAAACAAAAGGTGTAGAGCTGTTAAGTGTCTTTTTAAGAATAAGAGCTGCGTCTGCTGTAACAGGGTCGCCTGTTATGTTGCCTGTAGAAACATTTGTAATCCAAGGTCTGATGTCCCAATTAGCAGCGTTAGGTGTTTCACTGTAATTAATATATGCAAGAAGTACTGCTGCATCGTTTGCGGTAATTGTGCCGCTCTTGTCAACATCGCCTCTTAAACCTGTCTTGTCAATTTCTTTAGACTCATAATAGGTAAACTCGTAACCGTTAAAGTAAGCAGCCAAAACATCATCGGATGTTAAAGTAGC
>CAYMAA010000063.1:0-10257 GCA_964388305.1 uncultured Lachnospiraceae bacterium
CCTCGACCTCCGGCGTGACAGGCCGGCGCTCTAACCAACTGAGCTACCGAGCCGAATCGCTTTATTAAGCTTTGTTGCTGCGTTTTCCTCAACGACAATTAAGAGTATACCAGTTTTTTTAAAATCTGTCAATAGCTTTTTTTAAAAAATTTTAACATTTTTTTCCCAAATAAATTCTCAGACTATGAAAGAAAGTCAAGGATATTTGCACTCCGCTATCGCTGCGCATATTCCTGATTTAGATTAGTATTTATTATATTTTATACTATTGGCGTTCGGTTTTTATGAACAGTATTTATAAAGGAAAGAAATGCATCGGCCTGCGCCTTTAATTTTTCTTTCTCGGTCTGAGTGAGCCGCAATTTTCCGTCATCAACATTAGGAGAGCCTATGCCGAGCGTATGCTCCGCCATTATTTCCATATGTATCTTTTTGAGAAGGTCATACATTTTTTCGTGCGCCATTGCCCCGCCGGAAGAGCCTGTTACACTGCTGTAGGTTACAGGCTTTCCCGAAGAAACCGCTGTTCTCCTTGAGGCTTCCGGCGCAATCGGTCTTGAGAGCCAGTCCAGCAAATTTTTTAAAGCACCGGGATAGCTTGAATTATACTCAGGAAAAAACAACCAAATGCCGTCTGATTTTGCAACTTCATCCCGAGCCTGCTGTACCGCTTTAGGAGCAGGAAACTCAATATCCGTATTCATAAAAGGAACACCGGAATAATCCAGCCAAGCCACCTCTGCCTGTTCTTTCAGAAGCTCCGCCGCCAGCTCTGATAACTGTTTATTTAAAGACTTTTCGCGCAGCGATCCGTTTATCATTAAAATTTTTTTCATATATTCATCTCCATTTATGTGTTTTAATAAATTAGCGTAATACCTGCCTGCTGTAATTACAGTTTAACACTGCTGCCGTTCAAAGTCAATATAACGTGAGGAACGACAGTGCAAGCATACTTTGTAAAGGTACAGCTTTTATTATTCGCTCGGAATATTGTATTTTTCCGTAATATACTTCATAAAAGAGCGTCGGGTTATTATTCCGCAAAGGCAGTTTCTATCGTCAACAATGGGTACAAAGTTCTGGTCAAGAAGCGCTTCCAAAACCTGTTTTTCGTCCGTAAGAATTTTCAAGGCTTTAATAAAACCTCCCCGTATAATGGTTTTAATTTTAGCGTCAAAGCTGCCTGCCGACAAAATGTACCTGAGAAAATCCCCCTCGGTTACGCATCCGGCATACTCCCCGTTATCCTTCACTACGGGCAAAGCGGTGTAACCGCACTCCGCAAACACCTCCAACCCCGTTTGGATTGTGTCGTTATAGTTTAAATATGCGGTATAAACCTTGGGAATCATAATTTTTACAATATTTATATTTTTCATTTCATCCTCCTGTTAAAAATCAATTTTAATCCAACAATCCGTTTGACGTCAGCAAAATACAATGCTTACAAATTATCGCTATCCTTAATTGCCGTTACCTTATAACCTTCCTCTTCCACTGTTTTTTTAATTACCTTGTCACATACATGGGAAGTAAAAGTAACTTCCGCCTTTCCGCTTTTATAGTCGGGGGCAGCGTTTTCAATGCCGTCAATACTCTCCAACGCCTTTTTAACTCTCGCCTCGCAATGAGTACACATCATACCCTTAATGTAAACCGTCCTTTCAAAACATTCCCCGTTTTCATTTTTATAATTTCTATTTCTCTTTTTATCCTTTTTGGTACTGTGCATATCAAAAAAGTTAAGTCTTAAGGCATTTGTAACAACGCAAAAGCTGGAAAGGCTCATAGCCGCCGCCCCAAACATAGGGTTAAGCTGCCAGCCAAACAAATGAATATACACACCTGCCGCAAGAGGTATTCCCAAGACATTATAGAAAAATGCCCAAAACAGATTTTCTTTAATATTTTTTAAAACGGCTCTGCTGAGCCTTATGGCGGCGCATACGTCAGTCAGCTCGCTTTTCATTAAAACAACGTCTGCACTGTCTATGGCAACATCAGCTCCGGCGCCAATAGCAATGCCAATATCCGCCCTTGTAAGCGCAGGCGCATCGTTTATGCCGTCACCAACCATGGCAACCATACCTTTTTTCTTTAGCTGTAATATGGCTGCCTCCTTGCCCTCGGGCAAAACCTCCGCAACAACACTGTCCACACCTGCCTGCTTGCCAATGGCATCAGCCGTTCTGCGGTTATCCCCCGTTATCATAACAACCTCAATGCCCATATTTTGCAGTTCCTTAACGGCACGGGGGCTTTCCTCCTTAATGACATCTGCAACGGCAATAATCCCCACAAGACGGTTATCATACATAAACAGCATTGGTGTTTTGCCCTCTTCCGCAAGTGCTTCAACATTTGCCTTAATCTCTGCGCTAACATCTGTTTTTTGAGAAATAAAGCCAAAGCTGCCGCCTATAACCTCTTTTTCTCCAATCATTCCAACAAGTCCGTTTCCCGCAAGGGCGTTAAAGTCCGTTACGCTTTCGCTGTTTAAACCCTGTTCCTCAGCCTTTAAAATTATAGCCTTGGAAAGAGGATGCTCGCTTTGCTTTTCCAGGGAATATGCAATTTTTAAAAGCTCATCTTCACTGTATCCCTCTGCCGCAATAATGTCCGTAACCTTTGGCTCTCCCATGGTTATTGTGCCCGTTTTGTCCAAAGCCGCTACATTAACCTTTCCTGCGTTTTCGAGAGAAACAGCCGTTTTAAACAAAACACCGTTTTTTGCGCCCATACCGCTGCCAACCATAATGGCTACAGGCGTGGCAAGACCCAAAGCACAGGGGCAGCTTATAACCAAAACGGAAATTCCTCTTGCCAGTGCAAAGCCTGCGCTTTCCCCCAAAACAAGCCAAATAACAGCGGTAATTATTGCAATAGCTATAACCGCAGGCACAAACACTCCGGAAACCCTGTCCGCAATTTTAGCAATGGGCGCCTTTGTTGCCGCCGCCTCACTAACCATTTTAATTATTTGAGAAAGGGTTGTGTCCTCCCCAACACGCACAGCCCTGCATTTTAAAAAGCCAAACTGATTTATTGTTGCCGCCGAAACTCTGCTGCCCGCCGTTTTGTCCACAGGTATGCTCTCTCCTGTTAAAGCCGCCTCGTTTACCGCGCCGCTGCCCTCAATAACAACACCGTCCACAGGTATGCTCTCTCCCGGGCGAACAACAAATATATCCCCCACTTTAACCATATCAACGGAAACACTGCTTTCCTTTCCGTCAGCAATAATGTTTGCCTTTTGGGGCGCAAGCCTCATAAGACTTTTTAAAGCATCGGTAGTTTTCCCCTTAGACATTGCCTCCAGCATTTTTCCGACGGTAATAAGGGTAACTATCATTGCAGCCGTTTCAAAATAAAGTCCGTGCATATACATCATGGCGGCTTCGCCCTCTGCGGCGGTCATTTTAAAAAGAATAACAGCGCTGTATAAAAAGGAAACCCCCGACCCCATTGCCACAAGAGTATCCATATTGGGCGCTTTGTTTATAAAAGCCTTAAAACCGCTTATAAAAAATTTTTGATTGATAATCATAACAACAGCCGCTAAAATAAGCTGTAAAATACCTGTGCCTACAGGATTTTTTTCAAAAAATTCAGGCACGGGAAAACCCCACATACTATGCCCCATGGAAAAATACATAAGTATAGCCAAAAAACCCAAAGATGCAATAAGCCGCCTTTTTAAAACAGGTGTTTCCCTGTCCTCCAAAGCATCGTCACCCGCATCGGAGCTTCCTTTTTTTCCGCCTTTTAAAGACGCATCATATCCTGCATTTTTAACTGCCGCTATTATATCACTATCGGTTGCGTTACCCTCAACCGCCATGGAATTTGTTAAAAGACTGACCGAACATTCCGTTACTCCCGAAACCTTTAAAACCGCTTTTTCAACACGGGCGCTGCAAGCCGCACAGCTCATGCCCGTAACATTAAACTGTTTCATACTCTATCCTCCCAGATAATTATCTGTAAATTATTATACCCTCTGTATGATTTAAAGTCAATAAAAAATCCTACGGTTTTACTCGGAATATTTGTAAATATCAGCCGTAACCCTGCGTAAGCGCCATAAGCACACAAAAAGGGTGCAAAACCAAGGTCTGCACCCAAAAAATTATGTTTTGTTTAACAGTAATTACTCGCCTTTAAGATTTTTGTAAAACTTAACAAACGCAAGAGTAAAATACGGTGTAAATAACAATGAGAAAATTATTGAAACTATACCTGTTAAAATTCCAATATGTGTTAAGCTGACAACCCAATATATAACACCGTAAAGAATGATCCAGCCTATAAAGGATAAAGCAAAAAGTATAATTTTAAGCACATTACCCTTTGCGGTACCAATGCTTTCGCTTATAACAGTACCTGCGGACTTTTCACTGTCCTCGGCAAGTATAACGGGCGCAAGGGAAAAAGCAACGCTTATCCAGATACAATATGCTATAAAAGCTATGGCGGCAATTATATATATTAAAAGACTGATTCCTCCGCCGATTTTTGCTCCAATAGCTACAAGAATTGCCAAAACAATTATACCTATAAGAGCAAAGACAAACTCCGCAAGACCTACAAGTATTTGCACAATAATAATATGTACGGGGTTTTTCTTGAGTAAATCCAATGCGGAAGCCGCCGAATACTCCTCACCCTTATATGCCTTAAAGCTTATATTGTAAAGACCTAAGCCTACGGGAATTGAAAAAGATGAGATAACAATAAAAACAACTGCGGCAATAACTATTGCAATAAAACCGCCTGCGCCGATTTGAAGTATTGAAGATATTGCGGATAAATCCCCCGAGTCTGCGGCAGAAGTTAAACCCTCAACAAAATTCGGCATAGCAACACCTATAATAAGCTTGGCAACAACTCCCGCAATTACAGCAATAACAGCTCCTACAACAGCAATAAGAAGCTGTGCCAAAATAAATGTAACCTTGTTCGGCATAAAAATTTCAAGAGCCGATTTTTTAATTTCCTTATTTGACATAATATTCCTCCTTAATTAATTATAATATGTCCGTTACTATTTAACACTATAACACACAACTTGAAAAAATTCAACACATTTAATAGCATTTTTCAAATTTTTTTATGTTTTTGTTGCAATTTACAATATAACCGTTTTTTGGGGAGATATTATTCAAAATGCTTAGCAAAGCTTATGAACCCTAAGAGGCGGAGAGGACTTCCCTACTTGGTTAAACAGAGTAAGTTTTCCTTGATTTTATAAGAACAATGATATATTATATATATATGGAAATATTCTTCATAAGCAGATTTGTATTATTTTAATAAACGGGAGGTAAATTATGAATGTTATTGACGTAAAATCAGTAAATACAATTAGGGTACTTGGAGCGGAAGCTATAGATAAGGCAAAATCCGGGCATCCCGGAATAGTATTGGGGGCGGCTCCCGCAGTTTATGAGCTGTGGGCTAAACACATGAACCACAATCCTTATAATCCAAACTTTTTTAACAGGGACAGATTTGTTCTTTCATCGGGTCACGGCTCAGCTCTTTTATATTCACTGCTATGCGTATTTAACTACGGTCTTACAACAGAGGATTTACAGGGCTTCAGGCAGCTTGGAACACTTACTCCGGGGCACCCTGAGCTTAAACACACAAAGGGTGTGGAAATTTCAACAGGGCCTTTGGGGCAGGGGGTTGCAAACTCTGTTGGTATGGCTCTTGCCGAGGCTAACCTGGCGGCAAAATTTAATAAGGACGATGCTAAGCTTATAGACCACTACACATTCTGTTTGTGCGGCGATGGCTGCCTTATGGAGGGTATTTCCGCTGAGGCGGCATCCTTTGCGGGCGCTTTGGGTCTTGGCAAGCTGATTGTTATTTACGATTCCAACAACATTACAATAGAGGGCAAAACCGATATTACATTCAAAGATGATATTAAAAAGCGTTTTGAGGCAGTAAACTGGCAGTACTTAAAGGTTGAGGACGGCAATGACCTTGATGCAATAGGAAAAGCCGTTGAAGAGGCAAAGGCGGAAACATCCAAGCCTTCAATTATAGAAGTAAAAACAATTATAGGCTACGGCTCTCCAAACAAGGGCGGCACTCCCGGTGTACACGGCGCTCCTTTGGGCGCAGAGGAATTAAGGCTTACAAAAATCAACCTGGGTCTTGACCCCGACAAGGATTTTAACATAGATGATGATGTTAAGGAATATATGAATGAGGTTTGTAAAAAGCTTGCTGAGGGTGAAGAAAAATGGAATGTTATTAAAGCAGACTATGCCGCAAAATATCCTCAGGATTATGCGGAATTTGAAAAGTGGATTAATCTTGAATACGGCAAGGATTTGGAAAATGTTGAGGAGTTTTGGGCAACAGACGGTGCGGCACGTTCCACAAGACAATGCTCAGAGGTTATTTTAAACCGTGTGGCAGACTATGTGCCTAACCTTATTGGCGGTTCGGCAGACCTTTCTCCCTCCAACCTTACCGTTATGAAAAAGAGAGAATATATTTCCCCTGAAAATTTAGGCGGCTCCAATGTGCATTTCGGCATAAGAGAACACGCAATGGCGTCTATTTGCAACGGAATGTATGTTCACGGCGGTTTAAGACCTTACTTTGCAACATTCTTTGTTTTTTCGGATTATCTCCGCCCTGCTTTGCGTATGCAGGCTATTATGAAGCTGCCCCTCATTGCGGTACTTTCACACGATTCCATAGGTGTTGGAGAGGACGGGCCTACTCATCAGCCTATTGAACAGCTTGCGGCTTTAAGATGTATGCCTAACTACAATGTTTTCCGTCCATGCGGACTTTTGGAAACAGCGGCGGCTTACGCTTATGCCCTTAAAAACGAAACTGCGCCTACCGCCATTGTTACATCCCGTCAAACAATTGAGGACGTGGACGGCACAGGCAAGGGCGCTTTAAAAGGCGGCTATGTGTTTAAAGAAAGCAAAAACGCCGTTCCGGATATTATTTTAATGGCAAGCGGCTCGGAGGTTCCCGTTATTAACAAGGCTGCCGATGCTCTTATTGCGGAGGGCGTGGACGTACGCTGCGTAAGTATGGCAAGTACCGATGTATTTGAGCTTCAAAGCGACGAATATAAGGAAAGCGTTTTGCCAAAGGCTTGCAGAGCAAGAATTGCCGTTGAGGCAGGCTCAGGCTATGGCTGGGATAAATATACGGGTATTGACGGAAGTATTATTTCCATAGACCATTACGGAGAGTCGGGCAAGTTTGCACAGCTTTTTGAAAAATACGGCTTTACAAGCGAAAATGTAGTTGCGGAGGCTAAAAAGCTTTTAAATAAAGACTGATTAATCAGCGGTTACTTAGCGTTTACTTAATATAAATAATAAATATAACCCCCGTATTTCCTTAAAAGGGAGTTCGGGGGATTTTCTTGGAGGATTGTTTATGAAATATGTAATAGTTTTAGGCGATGGTATGGCAGATTGGCCCATTGAACAGCTTGGGGGAAAAACTCCGCTGGAATATGCCAATACTCCGGAAATGGACAGGCTTTCAAAGCTTTCGGAGGTGGGTATGGTAAAAACCGTGCCCGACGGTATGAAACCCGGTTCCGACACAGCCAATCTTTCGGTTATAGGCTATGAACCAAAAAAGTATTACAGCGGAAGATCGCCGCTTGAAGCGCTTTCAATAGGTGTGGATATGAAGCCGAACGATATTGCCATAAGAACAAATATTGTTACAATTACGGAAGAAGATGTACCCTTTGAACAGCAAAAAATAATCGACCATTCTTCGGGGGAAATTTCCACAGAAGATGCGGCAGTGCTTTTGGATGCCGTTAAAAAAGAGCTTGAAACAGATGAGTTTAAGTTTTATGTTGGCACAAGCTACCGCCATCTCCTCATTTGGGATAACGGAACGGTAATTGACCTTGCTCAGCCACACGACCACTTAACGGAGGTTATTGCGCCATATTTGCCAACACAGCCTCAGCTTAGAGCCATGATGGAAAAAAGCTATAAAATTTTAAATAATCACCCCATAAATGTTGAAAGAGCCAAAAAAGGCTTAAATAAGGCTAACTGTCTTTGGTTTTGGGGTGCAGGCACACGTCCTTCCTTAGACTCTTTTTATGATAAAAACCATAAAACAGGCGTTATGATTTCCGCAGTAGACCTTTTAAAGGGTATTGCCGTTGGAGCAGGTATGAAGGTTGTTGAGGTTGAGGGCGCAAACGGCGGCCTTAACACCAACTATGAGGGAAAAGCAATGGCGGCGGTAAACGCTCTTAAAGCAGGCAGTGACTTCGCTTATATTCATGTGGAAGCCCCCGATGAAATGGGTCATCAGGGCAATGTGGAAAATAAAATAAAGGCAATAGAATATTTGGATCAAAGAGTTATAAAGGTTGTTGCGGAAGAGCTTGAAAAAGCAGGCATAGATTTCAGAATGGCTGTTTTGCCCGACCACCCAACCCCAATTAAGTGCCGGACTCATGTAAGCGAGCCTGTGCCTTATATGCTTTACGACAGCGCCAACCCCCAAAACAACAGTTGGAACTATAACGAAAAGGAAGCAAAAGCAGGCGGCATTTTTATAGATGAAGGCTGTAAGCTTATAAATAAGCTGTTTGATGCGTAAGCCGCAATTATAGTCAAGGATATTCGTATTAAGCTATCTTTGCCAAGGCAAAAACCGCTGCCAAAAGGCAGCGTCCCGACTTCTTTCGGGTACCTTTCAGTATTTTTGCCAAGGCAAAAACCGCTGCTAAAAGGCAGCGTCCCGACTTCTTTCGGGTACTAACATATAGGTAAGTAACTTCCGTCATCTAAGTTTTATTATATGAAAATGAGGTAATAATTATGAATACTTTTGGAGAAGCTCTGAAAACACTTAGGGTAAATAACAGACTTTCCATAAATGAAATGGCGGGTAAAATCGGAATTAGCAAAGGTCTGCTTTCCCGTTATGAAAATGATAAAGTAATTCCATCACTTAAAACAGCGGTAAGATTGGCTCAATTTTATAATGTCAGCCTTGACAGTTTTTCTGAATATTTTACTAATAATTCCGCCACAAGCGGCAAATAAGAAAAAAGCCTGCATCACTCTCTTGACGGTGTTGGACTTGATATGAAGCAGGCAGAGAAAAATTATGGCAAAAGCCGCACGACAATTCGTTGTGGAGGTAAATCATGAATAAGACAAAAATTAAGATAGTTAAACTCGGCAAACAAAAGCATGATGTACTGTTTGACAAACTGAAAAAATATAATTCAAGGTTATTTTGTGTGGATATTTATGAAAAAAGCCGCCCTAAGTGCGATTACGAATGGGGTTATTCTTTTGATTTATTATGCAAACTGCTTGCAAATGATTTTGATGATAAAAAATATGATATATGTATAGGCTTTGTTGATACGATAATCGAAAAGAATTACTTTGGAGCAATGTTAAAAGGCGATAATATATTCGTAGTATCATTTTATCAAGTTGATAAGTTGCTGAAAAGCGAAAATATAGATGTTTTCAATTTTATGATATCCATTATATACCGTTATCTAACTCGTTATAAATTGCATGGCGAAAATTTAACTCATGATGAAACCCGCGGTTGTATTTATGATACGTGCGGAGATAAATCGGACATAATATTCTTTTGTAACAAACCGATAATTTGTGGGGAATGTATGGCTAAAATGCGCAGAAAGGGAATTGAAACCGATTACATTAACTTACTTCAAAAAGAAATAAAACGGATACATAAATCGAACTATTATCGCATCACATCATTTATAAAGAAACACCCATATCTGTCAATGATTATAGGAGTGATTTCGTCCTTAATAATCAACTTGGCTGCGTCTGCGATATATGATTTACTGAAAATAAGTCTTATTGGAGGCATATTAAATGGAAAATAAATCAGACTGTCTTTCAATGGATTTGGAAAAGACTGATACAGAAAAACTCAAGTCGGTATTTCCGGAATGTTTTTCGGGGTGAAAACTCAATACAGACAATCTGCTGCTGAACGATGAGTAAACAGATAACAATTTCAAACTCCCTTGACATGGCTTTTCTGCTATGCCTGCGGTCGTTTTCGTTGTTCTTAAAAATTCTATCCGCATTTAGCTTAACCCTAATTTTTAGAGGTTTCCTTAATATGACGTATTCCTGAAAAAGGCAAAATGCAAAGCAAAACAATATATGGCATATAAAAAAGCCGATCCGTAACAAAATCGGCTTTAATTTTGTAATTATTCAGTGT
>CAYMAA010000064.1:0-10183 GCA_964388305.1 uncultured Lachnospiraceae bacterium
GTAGGCTATACCTCCACAAACCAAGAGGTAAGGGACGAAATGTTCTCCGAGGGGGGAGATTTTTACGGCAATGAGGCATATATACCCCGTTCGGGATATAAATATGATGAGGTGTTTCACGATAACGAAACCCTGAGAGAAGAGCTTAACAAGCGGTGGGATAAAATAAAGTCCGCTGAATAGGCTTTTTGCGAATTAGGCGGTTTGATGAATATGTTATTTTTTAAGAAAACACTGATTAATCAGCAGTTCCTTAAGATCACAGGAGGAAGCTATGATAATTTATGCTACAAAAAAGACAATAGACCGGTTTGATTTAACAACACATGAGGATTTTTCAGAAGTCTTTGAACATAATATTGCCGAAACTGTTTTTAAAGCAGAGCAGGGAGAAAGTCTGTTGGAATGGGGCGCTAAAATTTTCTGTTTTGACGGGCGAAAATGTATTCAGATTTACAATTTTGCAAGTCAGCTCAGACTTATTCTGATTGATGTAAAAACAGATACCGTGGATAATATCGGAGATATGATTGCCTTTTATATGATGGAAGTATATTCCGAAAGCAAGGAAATGAAAAAGCTTTTGAAAAAGTATTTTGAAGAAAGTTCCGTTGTTTGCTTTGCAAAGCTAACTGACCGCAGTATTGTTTCCAAGCTGAACACCTTTGAGCTGTATTATTTGGAGGGCGGCAACAGGCTTTACGATTATATAGAAAACGGCATTTTAAAATCAATAGAGCTAAACCGTTTTATAAATGCGAAATATCCCGCAAGGGAAAGGGTTGACGGAAAAATCAACTTCTTTATGCCTGCCGAAAGGTTTGAGGAGCTTTTAAAGAAACACCTTAAAGAACATAAGGAGTAGTTTGGTGTTTATAAAACAAGTATTTGGAACGGAGGAAATATTATGTTTAGACCAATCCGGAGAAAGAAAAAAGAAATTAGCGCCGAACAGTCCAAAACGCTTTTGCGCAATGCAAGGAGAGGGGTTTTGGCGGTAAACGGAGATAACAATTACCCTTATGCCATACCCATAAACTATTTGTATGACGAAGAAAACCAAAGGATTTATTTTCACGGGTCACGCATAGGGCATAAGGTCGATGCGATTAAGCTTTGCGACAAGGTATGTTTTACCGTTTTTGGAAACGAAACTGTTAAGGAGGAAATATGGGCGCCCTTTTTACAGAGTGTTGTTGTTTTTGGGCGGTGCCGTTTGGTTGAAGAGGGAGAGAGAGCAACGGCTCTTTTAAAACGCTTTGCGATGAAGTATTACCCAAGCGAAAGTATGGTTGACGAGGAAATTTCCCTTTCGGGAAAGGCTGTGCAGATGTATGAAATAGAAATTGAACATTTTAGCGGAAAAGAAGTGCAGGAGCGATAGCCTTAATCAACAAAGCGGCGCAGCCGAAAGGCTGTGCCGCTTTAGGTTTAAGTGTATGCTTAAAATATTTTAAGAGATTTATTATTCCTCATCATATAAATTTTCATGTTCGCTTATATCGTTTACGGGTTTTTCAAGTCCTTCTATTACTATGCCGTTTTTTTCAGCATAGTCCCAAAGGGCGGCATGGAGAGCCTCTTCCGCAAGGCAGGAGCAGTGTACCTTGATCGGAGGAAGTCCGTCCAATGCCTCCATAACTGTTTTGTTTGTAATTTCCAATGCCTCCTGTATTGTTTTGCCCTTTATCATTTCAGTAGCCATGGAGCTTGTGGCAACAGCGGCGCCGCAGCCGAATGTTTTAAACTTTGCGTCCAAAACAATACCGTTTTCTATTTTTAAAAATATTTTCATAATATCGCCGCATTTGGCATTGCCAACGGTGCCAACACCGCTTGCGTCTTCAATTTCTCCGACATTTCTCGGATTCATAAAATGATCCATTACTTTTTCGCTGTACATCATAATAAATTACCTCGCTTTTTCTATACAATTTAACTGTTTTGTAACGATTTAACATATTCCTCATAAAGCGGTGACATTTGCCTTAATCTTTTAATAATTGGGGGAACAGCCTCTATTAAATAGTCAGCTTCTTCCTCAGTATTGAATTTGCCCAATGTAATTCTTAAAGAGCCGTGCGCTTTTTCGTGAGGAAGACCTATTGCCAAAAGCACATGAGACGGGTCTAACGAGCCTGATGTGCAGGCAGAGCCGCTGGAGGCGCAAATACCCTTCATATCCAGCAAAAGGAGTATGCTTTCTCCCTCTATAAACTCAAAGGAAATGTTTACATTGCCCGGCAGCCTTTGGCTGCGTGAGCCGTTAAGCCGGCAATGGTCTACTCTTGAAAGTATCCCGTCAATAATTTTATCTCTTATTTTAATCTGCCTTGCCGCTTCGCTTTCAAGGTGCTTTTTCGCTTCTTCGCAGGCTTTGCCAATTCCCACAATGCCGGGGACATTTTCAGTGCCCGCTCTTCTGCCTCTTTCCTGCTGACCGCCGTGTATAAGATTTTTAATTTTAATGCCCTTTCTTATATACAAAGCGCCTACGCCCTTTGGAGCATAGAGCTTATGACCGGACATGGAAAGCATATCTATATTAAGCTCATTAACATCAATGGGAATATGCCCTGCCGCCTGAACTGCGTCGGTATGGAATATAATGCCCTTTTCCCTTGCGATTTTACCTATTTCCTTAATTGGCTGAATTGTGCCTATTTCGTTATTTGCAAACATAATGGAAATTAAGATTGTATCGGGTCTTATGGCGGCTTTAAGGTCATCAATGCTTATAAATCCATCGCTGTTTACGGGCAGGTAGGTTACATCACAGCCCTTACTCTCAAGGTACTCGCAGGTGTGGAGTACTGCGTGGTGTTCTATATTTGTTGTAATTATATGTCTGCCTTTGTTGGCATAAGCCTCCGTAATGCCTTTAATTGCCCAGTTATCGCTTTCCGAGCCGCCTGCGGTAAAATAAATCTCCTTAGCGTCTGCCCCTATAAGGTTCGCAACCTGCTTTCTTGCCTTTTCAACAGCGTCCTTACATCTTTGGGCGGGTTTATAAATGCTTGAGGGGTTAAAATACTGTTCGGAATAGTATTTTTGTATTTCTTCCAAAACCTCGGGACTTACTCTTGTGGTAGCCGCATTATCAAAATAATAAACCTTATCACTCATCTCTAAAAACTCCTTTATATAAAAATATTATAATAAATTGAATAAAATTTAATCGGTGTGTTCCTGCTCCGCCAAATCTTTAAGGGTAATGCTGCCTGCGGTTTCTCTTAAATTTAAGCTGAGCTTTTGCCAAACTCCTTTTGTAACGCAGCCGCTGCATTCTCCGCTGCCGCAGGCTCCGTCAGCACATTCTACAAGGCTTAAAGGCCCTTCCAAAACCTCTAACAGCTCACACACGGTAATGCTTTCCGCAGGCTTATTCAGCTTATAGCCGCCTCCTGCGCCTCTTATGCTTTTAACAAAACCGCCTTTTTTTAAGGAGGCAATAAGCTGCTCCAGATAATTTTCGGAAATGCCGTTTCTTTCGGCTATGGCGCATAAAGAAACAGTGCCGTTATTTTCGTTAAGGGCAATATCTACCATTGCTTTAAGACCGTATCTGGCTCTTGTGGAAATCTTCAAATTATCACCTCACAAAATTAATTCCAACCTTTTTAGTTGGTATTATTATAATATACCTTTCCGCATATAATGTCAAGCGTTATTGCCAAATATAGATAAAAAATAACCCCGTGCTTTACGCAGGGGGCTGTGAGTTATTAATAAGATATTTGCTGCCGAAAAACAAATCGTACTGTATAAGATTGTATTTTTTAAGCTCAGCGCTTTCCGTTTCAGGGTCAAACTCCCTGTTTAATACAGGGTAGGCTTTGCTTAAACTGCCTATATAATCGAAATATGACGAATGGCTTATTCCTGCCATATCCAGTATATGGTCTGAAATATAAACGGGCGAAACATAGTCGCTTTCAAAGGGCAAAACAGGCTTATAATTGCAGTATTCCATTATGGGGGTGGAATATTTTTTATAAGGATCGTCCAAAATGCCCGTTGTTTTAAACGCACTTAAAGGAGGAAGATGGTCGCCAAAGCAAATTAATATTGTTGGGCGGCTTCTGTTTTCAACATATTCCGCAAGCTCCTCCACAACCTGAGATGAGTCGTATACGCAGCGTGAATATTGCAGCACCTCTTCTTTTTGCTTTTCGGAAAGGCTTGGATTATTTACATCAAATTCTATATCGGATTTATCGAATTTATTTTCATAAGGGCAATGCGCCTGAAATGTTACCGCAAAAATAAACTGAGGAACACCGTCGCCGCTTAAAGCAAGCTGATCTTCTATTTTTTCTCTTACCTTAAAGTCCTTTGTCATATTATCATTTGTCATATCCCTGTTTTTATCAATATCAAAGTCATCTATTGTATAAAACTTATCAAAGCCTAATTCCGAATATGCCGCATCTCTGTGATAACAGTCCGCCGTGGAGGGGTGAATGGCTGTTGTGCGGTAGCCGCTTTTATTAAACTCGGATACTATGGAGGGCACCTGCTTGTCCCCGTGGGTCATATAAGCATCATACGGAACTACGGACTCCATAAAAAACAGTGATGAAAAGCCTGTCAGCGCCTCAAACTCCGTTGTTGCCGTGCCGCCGCCGTACCGAGGGGAAATCATATTTGCGGTTTGATATTTTCTGCCTGTTTTGGTAACGTCCTTCGTAAGACCTATTTCATTAAAGCCGCCTATATCGCAGTAGCTTTCAAACATTACCATAATCACATCGGGTTTAATATTATCATCCGCAGCTTTAAAGCCTTCAATTTCCGATGATATTTCAGCCATTTTTTCGGGAGTATAGTCCTCGGGCGCTTCGGGATAGAGCTTTGTAAAATCCTTTAAATTGTAATATGTGAATACTGTAAAACCCTCTGCGGCAAATTTACTTTTATCGTCAGGTTCGGTTCTGTCGTTAAAATAGGTTATATAAACAGTGTTTGCCGCTAAAATTATGCCGAAAAAGAGAGCCGCACCAATGTTTGGGTGAGGGATAAGGCTTTTTAAAACCTGTTTTTTGAATTTATACAAAAGCCACAGGCCTAAAATGACTGCCGCCGCCAAAAGAAGTATGTGCCAAGGCTTTACAAACCTTATGCCTATTGTGGCAAACTCAGAAAAAAGCATAAGATCCCCGGGTTTTAAAAATGAGTTGTGATAAATAAGCTTTATTGAGTATCCGCCTAAAATAAACACGGTAAATAAGCCTATTACCATTATACCCAAGCCCTTGCCCAAAAGACAGACAACAAACATTGTAATGCAAAACAGCAGCGCCACGTTATAGGCAAATGTGAAGCAGTCTACGGTTAAGCCGCCGTTATAAAGAAAGTATGAAATTAATAAGCTCATTGTAAAAACAACGGTTACGGAATACACAAGGCAAGCCGTAAAAATTTTTATACGATTAATCATAAAAATACTTCCTGCTAAGCTCTTTCAGCTCTTTTGCGGCATACCTTATATCCTCTTTGCCAAAAACAGCTCCAACAACGGCTATGCCGCTTATGCCGCTGCTTTTAAGCTCCGCTATATTGCCTGCGTTTATTCCCCCTATTGCCGCAACGGGAATTGAAACGGCGGCATTTATTTTTTTATAAACCGGACGGGATATACACACGGCGTCCTCTTTTGTGAGGGTGGAAAACGCTGCGCCCACGCCAAGATAGTCCGCTCCGCTGTTTTGCGCGGCTATTGCCTGTTCGGGGGTTTTGGCGGATACACCTATAATTTTGCCGCTGCCTAAAATTTTTCTTGCATCAAGAGGGGGCATATCACTTTGACCTAAATGAACGCCGTCCGCATCGGCTTTTTGGCATACGCTTACATTATCGTTTATAATAAGAGGAACACCGTATTTTTGGGTTATTTTTTTAACGGATATTGCTTCTTTTACAAATTCTTCCTCCGTCAGAGTCTTTTCTCTGAGCTGAACCATTGTGGCGCCGCCCAAAACAGCCTCTTCCACAGCCGTTTCCACAGACCTGCCATTAAGAAGTCTTTTATCCGTTATAACGTACAGTGTTAAATATTTTTTATCAAACCTCATAAGCAACCTCTTGCCAAAGAATATATCACACGCATATTCTACTACCCGAATATGCGTTTTGTCAATAATAAGGACTTAAAGTTAATAATGATTAATAATTGGGTATAAGGCAAAATGCGGCAAACACCTCTACATAGGCTGCTGTAAACGAACAAGGTTTTTAAGCTCTAAAAGTCCCTTTATGTTTTTGTTTATAATTATGTCCGCCTTGCACTTTTCTCCCGTTTGAGGAAGTGTAAGGTGTACGTTTTCAATTTTTCCCTGTGCAAGCAGTGTTGCAATAAGCTCTCCGTCTACCTTGCCGCCGTAGCTTTCAAGCTCATTTTTCCAAACAGTAAATTTACAGCCGCTTCGCCAGTCCGAGCAGTAAAAAGCCTTTGTGTTTTCAAGCACATCACCGCCGCAAAAGGGGCATTTCCCGAAGGATTTTACTCTTTTTCCGCCTTTTCCGCTTTTTTTGTATTCTTCCGGAGCAAATGTCACGTTTATGTTGGACTGCCAGGGATTTGCCGCCAAAAAGTTTACATAACGCTTAATGCTTGCCATAAAGCGATCCGGCTGCATTTTACCTTTGGATATGGAGCTTAAACCTTTTTCCCATTTGCCGGTGGTTTCCGCACTTTTAAGCTCCTTTGGGCACACCTCAACAAGCTTCATTCCTTTTTCCGTGGGTATAAGGCTTTTGCCTTTTCTTGTAATATATTTAACTGTAATAAGTCTTTCAATAATGCCCGCTCTTGTTGCCGGAGTACCCAAACCGCCTTCCTTTAGCTGTTCCCTTAAAGCCTCGTCCTCTACAAATCTGCCTGCGTTTTCCATGGCGGAAAGGAGGGTTGCCTCGGTATAGGGTGAGGGCGGCTTTGTAGCCTTTTTTGCCTTAGATACCTTTTTAACGTCTGTTGTATCACCCTGCTTTAGGCTTGGCAAAACCACCTCTTTTTTGGGTTTTTTGTCGGAAACATTAAGCTCCGTCCAGCCCTTTTCCAAAACGGTTGTGCCTTTTGTAACAAAAAAGCCGGCATTAACCTGTGTTGTTATTGTGGTGGTGCTGTAAACATAATATGGGTAAAAAACCGCCATAAAACGCCTTGCAATAAGGTCAAAAACCTTAAATTCATCATCGCTTAATGCCGCAGGGTTAAGGTTTCCGTCCGTAGGGATAATAGCATGGTGATCAGTTATTTTGCCGTTATCTATAATTCGCTTTGTTATGGGCAGCTTTGGCAGGGAAAGCACATAGCCTGCCTGCTCCGCATAAATATCCGTATGGCTCAGCTTGCTTATTACTGCGGAGATTTTAGGTATCATATCATCGGAAAGATAGCGGCTGTCCGTACGGGGATATGTTATCATTTTTCGCCTTTCATAAAGCTCTTGAGCTATGGAAAGCGTTTTTTGGGCGGAAAAACCGTATTTGGAGTTGGCATCTCTTTGCAGCTCGGTTAGGTCGTACAAAAGAGGGGGCGCCTGCCGTTTTTCTTCAAGCTTTACGGATTTTACAATTCCCGTGCCGTTTTTTGTTTCTTCAATAATTTTTTCAGCCTGTTCCGCCGTTTTAATTTTTGTTGTGTTTTTTTCAATATCCGTCCAAATTCCGCTGTAGCCGTCAAACTCTGCCGTAACCTCAAAATAATCCTCCGGCACAAAAGCGTCTATTTCCTTTTGACGGTTACATATAATCGCAAGGGTAGGGGTTTGCACTCTGCCAATGCTCAAAAGCACATTGTAGCGGAGAGTAAAGGCTCTGGTTGCGTTTATACCCACAAGCCAGTCTGCCTCGCTGCGGCATTTTGCCGAGGCGAAAAGATTGTCATATTCTTCGCCGTTTTTAAGGTTTTCAAAGCCTTCCTTAATGGCTTTGTCCGTCATACTGGAAATCCATAGGCGGCGGAATGGCTTTTTACATTTATTGTATTTATAAATGTATCTGAAAATAAGCTCACCCTCCCGTCCTGCATCTGTTGCGCAAATGAGACCCTCTGTTTCGCCGCTGTTCATAAGCTTTTTTAAAACGGCAAGCTGCTTTTTGCCGTCTTTAAGGGCCTTTATTTTAATTTCCGAGGGTATTATGGGCAGGGTATCTCTCTGCCAGCGTTTAAGGCTTTCATCATAGTCCTCGGGGTCGTACAAGCCTACCAAATGACCGAACGCCCAGCTAACTATGTATTTATCGTTATATAAATAACCGTCCCCCTTGCCTGTTGCTTTAAGCACCTTGGCAATATCTCGGGCAACGGAGGGTTTTTCCGCAATTACAAGTTGTTTCATCTGTTTACTCCTTAATTATGCCGTATATTTTATAATAAGCATTTCTATGCCCTGTGGCAGATTTAAGCTGCCGCTAAAAGCGTTTTCAAGCATATTTTTGCAGTCTGCAAGAGCATCCAAAAGTCGGCGGTTTGTAAAATTATGCGCCTGCATAGCGGCTTTTTTTATTGTAAAGGGGTGAGCGCCTGTACGTTTTGCAATCTCTTCCGCCGGCATTTGCTTTGAAAGATATTTGTATTGAAGTATAAGCCGAAATTGCCTTGCTATGGATATTAATATGGCAACATCGCTTTCCTTTAAAAGCAGCATATTTGAAAATATATCCAATGCTTTTGCGGTTTTTTTGCAGCAAATTGCGTCTATAAGGTCAAAAATACGGCTTTCAAGCTTTTTTGAGGAAATAATGTTTACGTCATCAAGGGTTATTTTGTTTTTTCCCAATGTGTAGGCATAAAGCTTTTCAAACTCACAGGAGGCGGCGGAAAAATCCGCTTCCGTATTTGCTGCCAAAGCGTCCAGGGCATCTGCGTTTATTGTTACATTGTTTGCCTTTGCTGCGGATAAATAGTATTTTTTTATTTCTCCGAGGGTCGGTTTTTTACACTCCAATGTATAGCCGCCGTTTTTAACAAGCGCCTTATAAATTTTGTTTCTTTTATCAATCTTTTTTTCGTTAAATGCCATAACGCATTGCGGGTTTGGGTTTTTAAAGTATTCAATAAGCTTTTCGCACCTTGCGTTTGTAAATATTCCCGAGTCTTTAACATATATAAACCTTTTTCCGCTGAAAAAGGAAAGTGTGTTTGCCGTATTTATAAGCTCATAGGGGTCGGGCTCTCCCTCATAATAATTATATTCTCCCTCATCCTCCGTTACGGCGTTTTTCAGCCTTTGGCAAACCTCCGCCCTTGTTTTGCCCTCTTCTCCGTAAATCAAATAAAATGGCATAAAGTCTTTTGTTTTAATATGGGTGTTAATTGTTTTCATAAAAACCTCAATCTATATAATAACCCTTGCCCCAGGCCGTTTTAATAATTTCGGGAGCCTTCGGATTGGCTTCTATTTTTTTACGAAGCTTCAATATATGTACCATAATTGTGTTGTTGGCATTGTAAAAATAAGGCTCGCGCCAAATTTGGGTATATATTTCCTCCGATGTGAATATTTTTTTGCGTTCACGCGCCATAAGGGCAAGTATATTAAATTCCGTTGTGGTTAAAGGTACTCTGAGGTTGTTTACAACAGCACAATGGTTGCTTAAATCTATTGTTAAATCCTTAATTTTAATAATATTGCCATCGTCCTTTGTTTCTTTTCCGCAGTAAACATAGTAGCGGCGAAGGTGAGCCTTTATGCGTGAGCCAAGCTCCGGGTAGGAAAATGGCTTTGGCATAAAGTCATCTGCGCCTGCGGAAAAGGCAATGCCCTTTTCGGAATCCGAACACATTGATGAAAGCACAATTATGGGAGCGTTTGTTTTTTCCCTCAGCTCCTTGCATACCAAAAAGCCGTTTTCGTTTTGCAAGGAAATATCCATAATAATAATATCCACCGAATCATCTGTTTTTTTAACTGCGTCCTCGCCTGTTTGCGCTGTTATTATATTGTACCCTTCGTTTGTTAAAATAAGCTTTAAAAGTTCAATAGCCTCAAGGGAGTTATCCAAAATTAAAACCGTATACTTCATAATAGCCTTCCCGCATAATATATTTCTTATCCATATATAAAAAATATTAATTTTTTAAAGTAATTTCTTTACAAATCTTAACTTATTATAAAACACTTAAAAATAATTGTCAATAAGCCTGCAAAAAAACAAACCGTCTGCCGCAGAATAAATT
>CAYMAA010000065.1:0-10181 GCA_964388305.1 uncultured Lachnospiraceae bacterium
GGATAAGAGAAGTCTGGACTTTTCCAAAATGCAGATACAGTTGGGTGACGAAAAAATTACGCCTTTTTCATTTGAAAACAGCGAGGCGGATATTTGGCGTGAGCAGATACCCTGTCATCTTACATATACAAACCCCGAAACCCATAAAATTATTATGGAAAGCTTGGATCGCTCCCCTTTGTACGGCGGTGTTATTAAGGGAACGGGGCCGAGGTATTGTCCCTCAATTGAGGACAAGGTTGTAAGATTTGCGGACAGGGAAAGACATCAGCTTTTTATTGAGCCTGAGGGCGAGGACACCAACGAAATGTACGTTCAGGGAATGAGTTCATCTCTGCCTGCGGATGTTCAGCTTAAAATGTACCGTACCGTTGCAGGTATGGAAAATGTTAAAATTATGAGAAATGCCTATGCTATTGAGTATGATTGCTTGGAGGCAAACCAGCTAAAGCTGAGCTTGGAGCTTAAAAAGGTTAAGGGTCTGTTTTCCGCAGGGCAGTTTAACGGCACATCGGGCTATGAGGAGGCTGCGGCTCAGGGCATTGTGGCAGGCATTAATGCGGCAAAATACTGCAAGGGCGAAAAGCCTTTTATTATAGACCGTTCCGAGGGGTATATAGGCGTGCTTATTGATGATGTTGTTACAAAAATAAGCAAAGAGCCTTACAGAATGATGACAAGCAGGGCGGAATACAGACTGCTGTTAAGGCAGGATAATGCGGATTTAAGGCTTACGGACTACGGCTATAAATTTGGACTTATAAGCAATGAAAGATATGAAAAATTCTGCAAAAAGAGAGAGCTTATTGAAAATGAAATAAAAAGAATAAGCAAAATTAACCTCGGGCCGTCGGAAAAAATTAATGCCTTGCTTGAAAGACTGGGAACGAGAGCGCTTACCAACGGCTGCAAGTACACAGACCTTATAAAGCGCCCCGAGGTTACTTATGACGATCTTAAAGCTGTTGATGATGAAAGACCCGGGCTGCCCGATGATGTGAGAGAGCAGGTCAACATTAAAATTAAGTACGAGGACTATATTAAACGGCAGATGGAACAGGTTGAAAAGTTCAAGCGTTTGGAGGGCAGGCTTATACCCGATGATATTGATTACGGAAAGGTGCCTTCTTTAAGAAACGAGGCAAGGCAGAAGTTAGAGCTTATAAGACCCGTAAGCATAGGTCATGCGTGCAGAATATCGGGGGTATCTCCTGCGGATGTTAATATGCTCCTTGTATATTTGGGTACATTGTAAATTAACTTTAGAAAAGCTGAAATAAAACCTCATTTGGCGCATATTCTTTAATATACACTAAAAGGAGGTTTTTTAATTGAAAAGGGATTATGTTTTAAACAATGAAACAAGGAAGTATTTGGGTGAGTTTTACGATATTTTGGGAAATATGATTGAGGGAATGACAGGGGCAAGCCTTACGGACAGCATTTCCCGCAATTTTATTGCGCAAATGATTCCTCACCACAAAGCGGCTGTAGAAATGAGTAAAAATGTACTTGAATATTCTCAAGACGAAGAGGTAATAAAAATTGCCAGAAACATAATTACAACCCAAACAAAGGGAATAGAGGCTTTAACGGCGGCGGCAGAAAGGTGCGGCGAGGTTAAAAACGGAGGTGATGAGCTTTATCTTTACGCCCGGCGTTTTGGCATAGTTACGGACATAATGTTTAGGGATATGGGTACGGCATATACCGATAACGACATAAGCGGAGATTTTATGCGTGAAATGATACCCCATCATTTGGGAGCTGTGAGAATGAGTGAAAATGCTTTACGCTTTGAATTGTGCCAAGAGCTTATACCTGTTATAGAAGAAATAATTATAACTCAAAACCAAGGCATTAGAGAAATGGAAAGGCTTTTGAGAGAAGCCTGATTATAATTTGGGCGTATATAGTAAAAATTGTTAAATTATTTACTATATATAGAACCTTGCGTTTTTCCGAAAAATCAGCAAAAAAAATTTAATTTTTTTTAAAAAAAGTACTTGACAACCGCTTTAAGCGGTGTTATTATTAATTTGTAAGAAAAGTTGGTTATTTATACCAAGGTTTTTACAACAATATTAAATATATATATATATTTGGCAAACTTATCTAAAGGTAAGGACGCAAAGCCTAGAGTCTAAAGTTCCCCTTTCGGGAGCCATGATAGTCGGTTGCCGGTATTCTTTTTCGGAATACTGTAACAAGTTTTTGGAGCTTATTTCAAAATCTTGCCCCTTACCTTCCATCAAACATAATTAGATTTATGGGAGGTTTTTTGTATGAAACGTATTTTTATTAAAGCTTTCGTATTACTAACAATTTTAACTGCCGCTGTTTTTGCGGCGGCAACAGGTGTTTTTGCCGCAACTCTTAACGATGTTATTAAATCAGCTATCGACAGTAAAACAACTTCTATTAACGTAGAAGAGCTTGGTCTTACTCCGGATGAAGCTGTTGACGGGTTCTATGCTGTTTTGGACGCTAACCCTAACTATTACTTTGTAAGCGACAATGTAAAGGTAACATCTTCAGGAAATACCGCAAAAACCTTAACAGTAACCTATGCAGCAGCAGACAGTAATTCTCTTGACGCCGCTGTTGACGCTATTGTTGCTCAGGCAAATGCCCTCAGCACAGCTTACGACAAGGCTAAATTTGTTCACGACTATTTAGCAGGCAACACATCTTACGATAATACTCACACAAAGTTTACAGCTTACGATGCTCTTGTTGGCAAGAGCGCTGTTTGCGAAGGCTACGCAAATGCTTATAAGCTTGTTATGAATAAGCTCGGTATTGAGTGCGAATACGCAACAAGCAAGGATATGCAGCATATGTGGAATATTGTAAAGATTGACGGTCAGTGGTATAATGTAGACTGCACTTGGGACAGCACAACAAAAACAGGCGCGGCAGTTCCGTCTACCTACTTTATGAAGAGCACAAGCCATTTTGCCGCCCTTGGTTATTATGGAGCTACGGAAAATGCGGCGTGCGCATCCACCACATACGATGCAAACTGATGCGGTTTAATTAATGTTAAAATTTTTAATGTATAATATTATATATAAAGCGGTCTTGAAGAGATAAGCTTCAAGACCGTTTTTGTATTAATACAAATGCCCGTGTTTCCTCAGTTTATCCAAACGGCGGTGTTTTGCGGCATTGTGGAATAAAAATATTTTGCGTCCGTTAGGGACATACGCACACAGCCGCTGCTGCGGCGTATGCCCAGCGTAGGGTCTGTTACGTTTTGACCGGAGTCCATCGCAACGGAATGAAAGAGATAATTTCCGTTAAAGCGCACCCAGTATTTAGCGCCGCTTTTAAGTCGGGCGGAGTAAAACCATTCTCCTCTGTCCGTCAGCCTGAAAAAACCCCGTGTTGTTGGGGAGAGGTTTCTGCCCGTGGCGCAAGCTATGGTTTTTTCCCACTTATAAAATCCCTGCCTGCCTTTAAATATATAAATGCGCTGGCGGTGAATATCAACCCATACAAAATAATCCGTTTGGCTTTTAAAGCCCTGCGTGTTTGCATAACATTCAAGCTCTTGGGTGGAAAGCTCGTCCTTTGATGGCAGGGAGTCCCCGGGGATCGTTATATTTTCTGCCCGTATCCACCCTTCCCCCAATGAGGTTTTTACAAAATACCATTTGCGGCTTATATCCCTGAGTATTTCCGCTTTTTCTATTTTATTAAGCCTTTCCGAAAAGGCGGATTGTGTTGGGGAGGAGTACAGCCGTGAGCCGCTTTTTACTTCGCAAAATACAGGCTCGGCTATTACTTTTGCTTTAACTGCGGAAATTTCCTCGGGGGTGTAGGTTTTGGTTTGACCGTTAATTGCCGCTGATGCCATAAATATACCTCCTGTTATAAAAACAAATAAAAATATTATTTTGTATTTCATATAAATATACCTTTTTATTTTATTATATGCGGATGCAAAGGCAATATTATTGTTATTATTTTAACAAACATCATTGGGTTGTTTTATTGAAGTTTTTGTATTATTTGTTTGTTGAAATATGAATATTTTTTTTTATTAAATTATTTAAAAAAGACTTGATTTATTTTTAAATTTGTGTAATGATATAAAGTAATAAAAATATTTGGGTTTGGGAACAAAATTGTTAATTAATTAACAAAATATGCTTGGAGGGCATAAGATGAATATATCTGATGTTATCATTATCGGCGCAGGCATTGCGGCTCATTCTGTAGCTTGCAGATTGTGCGATTGTGGTAAAAAAGTTACAATTATTACAAAATCAAATAAAGAGGCAAGCAACTCTACACTTGCTCAGGGCGGAATTTCCGTTGCATTAAGAGATGATGACAATTATGAACTGCATTATGAGGATACTTTGGCGGCAGGCTGCAATTTAAACGACAAGGCCGCCACAATGACACTGGTTAAAAATGCGCCCGGGGTTATTATGGAGTTTATTAAGTCCGGTATGAGGTTTGATACTGAGGAGGACGGCAGTTTAAGCTACGGCAAGGAGGCCGCTCACAGGCTGGCAAGGGTTATTCATGCAGGCGGCGACCGAACAGGCGCCATGGTTATGAAACAGCTCTATAAAAACTTGGGGGATAGGGCGGATTTGCACGAAAACGAGCCTGTTATGGATATAATTGTTAAAAACGGAGAGGCAGAGGGGGTCGTTACCCGTACAGGTGATGGAGCTTATCATTATTATTATGCGCCTTACATAGTAATTGCCTCGGGCGGCATAGGAAATTTATACCCCGGTACTTCCAACGATTCTTCCATAACGGGAGATAGCATTGCCCTTGGCTACAGAGCCGGAGCGGAGCTTAAAAATTTGGAGTTTATACAGTTTCACCCCACCCTTTTAACAATAAACGGCAAAAATTTCGGACTTATTTCCGAGGCTGTCAGAGGCGCCGGCGGAATTTTGGTAAATGAGCATGGCAAAAAGATAATGGAGGGCGTTCACCCAATGAAGGATTTAGCTCCCAGAGATGTGGTCGCAAGGGCGGTTTATGCTCACAGCGTTAAGGGTGAACAGATTTATTTGGATATTTCCAAAATAGATAATTTTAAGGAGCATTTTCCGAATGTTTCGGAAATATGCGAGTCCAACGGACTGGATCTTTCAAAAAATCTTATTCCCGTTGCTCCCGGGGCGCATTTTCACATGGGCGGCATAAAGGCGCAGCCAACGGGAGAAACGACCGTTAAGGGGCTTTATGCTGTTGGCGAGGCTGCCTGCACAAACGTACACGGCGCAAACAGACTTGCGAGCAACTCCCTTTTGGAGGGACTTGTTTTTGGCAGGCTTACGGCTGATAATATACTAAAATCACACAGAGAGGTTAAAACAGACGTATATGAGTTTTCCAATATAAAAATTAATAAAGAGCTGCCTGCAAAGAAAGAAATTAAAAAGATAATGATGCGCTGCGCGGGAATTGTCAGAAGTCCGGAGAAAATGCTTTACGGCATTAGATATTTTGAAAAATATATGCCCGATGGAAAGGATTTTTGCAGAATAGACTACAGCGGACTTTCCGATGAAGAGGTTGAGGTTTACAATATGCTTACTACAGGCTGGCTTATTTGCAGGGCGGCTTATGAAAGAAAAGAAAGCTTTGGCGCTCACTATATAAGTGAAGAGGAGAATTGACAAATGAATGATATTTTATTGAAAAAGCAGCTTCAATCCTTTTTAAATGAGGACATCGGAACGGGAGATTTATCTACGGAGCTTGTTTTTGATGAAAGCTTAACAGGCAAGGGCGGTTTTTTGGTTAAAACCGATGGTATTATATGCGGTTTGTTTTTAATAAAGGCTGTTTATGAGGCGTATGGTGATAACACGGTAAAAATCAAGCTGAATGTTAAAGACGGTGACAGAGTTAAAAAAGGCGATGTGGCGGCAGAGGTTGAGGGCAAAGTGCGCACTCTTTTAAGCTGCGAGAGAGTTATACTTAATTTAATGCAAAGGCTCAGCGGCATAGCCACAATGAGCAGATTGCTGGTGGATAATTTGGATGACCCCTCAATTAAGGTTGCGGATACAAGAAAGACGATCCCCGGACTTAGAATGATGGAAAAATATGCCGTGCGCTGCGGCGGCGCATATAACCACAGAATGGCGCTTTATGACGGCATTATGCTTAAGGATAATCACATTGCTTTCGCAGGGGGAATTGCTCAGGCGGTAGCAAAGGTTAAGGCTCAGCTCGGTCACATGATAAAGGTTGAGGTGGAAACGGAAAATGCGCAGCAGGTTAAAGAGGCTGTTGCGGCAGGCGCTGATGTTATTATGTTTGATAACAGAACCCCCGAGGAGATTAAGGAACTGCAAAGGTTAGTGCCTGAAGGCATTATTACGGAAGCCTCGGGAGGTATTACTCCCGAAACAATAGGCGCCTTTAAGGGCTGCGGTGTTAATGTTATTTCTTCGGGATATATGACACATTCCGTTAATCCGCTGGATATAAGCTTTAACACTATTGGCGGATATAAGCTTTAAAACATAAAAATACTGCCGATTGCAATACGTCGGCAGTATTTTTTTTGCTTTTCCTTAATTTTCTTTAAAAATATCTAATGTTATAGAGCTCCAAGCATCTTCGTTTTTTTCAACAACAGCTTCATCACACCATTTTTTAATTTCGTCACTGCAAATTTCCTGCTTTCTTGCTTCAATATAGTCTGCCCTGAGAGCGCTTTCCAAAAGACTTCTGGGAGATGAGTTGTCGGGGTTTTCCGCAATATATTTATCAATATAAGCGCTGTACTCCGCATCACTTAACTGATAGGTGCGTTTAATGGAATCCATTACCTTAACAAAAAGTATGTTTTCTTCCATTACGGAAATTATTGTGTCGTATTCTATTCCGTTATTTTCGCAAAACTCCTCGCCCAAGGTGTTATAGGTTTCCTCCGCCTGATTTTCGGCGGATTTTTTATCCGTAGCGTCAAGGCTCAAGCCTCTTTCCTTTGCGTTTGCGTTTGCGGTCTTTACGGAAACGATTGTATTGTAGGCATTTTCCTTAGCCTTTTCCTCTGCGGGCATACCGTCAAATTCAGTATCCCATATATCCTCGCCGCCTGTTTCCTCAAAGGTTGTTTTTTGCTGGTAAAGATAAACCAAAAATTCACCCTTGGAAATTTTTTCGCCGTTTACCGTCATAACATTGGCAGAGCCTGCCACAGATGCGGTTTTTGAGCAGGAGCAAAGGCTGAAAGCAAGTATTACCGCTAAAGCAATATAAATTATTCTTTTCATATAATATGATCCTTTATAAAATTATTCCCCAAATACACTTCAAAGTAAACACCGGTTTTTTGTAAATCAATTTTCGGTTGCATTGAAATCGGTGTTTTCCTAAATATATTATAAACCTTAATGGCAATATGTCAAATACTTTTTTGCTGTAACGAGGCTGCCGAAAAGTTAATAACTCCCATTGCGCAAATTATAACATAGCCTGCGAAACTCAGGGCGTCGGGTACTTGCCCCAAAACACAAAAGCCAAGTATGGCGGCAAATATAATTTGGCTGTAATCGTAAACGGAAATTTCCCTTGCGGGAGCAAATGTGTAAGCGTAGGTTATGCAAAACTGACCGCCTGTTGCCGCAATGCCTGCGCCCAGCAGTGTTAAAAGCTGTGTGGCTGAAAAAGGTACAAAGCTTAATACCGTAAAAGGCAGGCAAAACAGGCAGGAAAAGGAAGAAAACACAAAAACTGTAACAGAGCCGTTTACGCCCCTGCTTCCCAAATGCCTTACTGCGGTATATGCCGCCCCTGCGGACATACCGCCGGCAAAGCCTACAATATAAGGAAAAACCCTTTGTATTTGCAAAACGGGTTTAATTATAAACAGGCTGCCCGCAAAAGCGCCCGAAACAACAAGCATTTGCCACGGCTTGATTTTTTCCTTTAAAAACAATGCGGAAAAAACAATGGCAAAAAAAGGTGACAGCTTGTTAAGCATGGAGGCGTCTGCCAAAATAATGTGGTCTATTGCATAAAAATTTGCAAGTATGCCTGCCGTTCCGAAAGCGGAACGAATTAATAAAAACCCCCAATTGCCTTTTGCGCTTTTAAGTCCCGTTTTGTTTTTTACAAGTATTGCCGCTGCGAAAAACAGCGCCGCAAAGTTGCGGAAAAAGCTCTTTTCCACAGAGGGCAAATCCCCCGAAAGCTTTACGCACAGGTTCATAATAGCAAAGCAGAAGGCGGAGCATATTATAAGAATGATACCTTTATTTTTATTGCTCACAAGCATTACATCCTTTCGGGAGCTTTAATACCAAGCAGCCAAAGGCCCTTTTTAATTGCGGTTTTTGCTGCGTAAACAAGGGCGAGCCTTGCCTGCCTGAGCTCTCCATCACTGCCTAAAACGGAGTTATCCCTGTAAAAGCAGTTAAAGCAGCGGCATATTTCTATAAGCTGACGTGAAATAATGTATGGCTCATATTTTTCGGCGGCGTCAACAATTTTTTCGGGCAAATCTCCCAATGCCTTTATAAGGTTAAGACTGCTGTCATCATTAATAAGGCTGAAGTCTATATCCTTGTCGGGTTTGGTAAAGTCCGCCTTACGCAGCACGGAGCAGGCCCTTGCGTGGGTATACTGCACATAAGGCCCCGTTTCGCCCTCAAAGTTAAGAATTTTGTTCCAGTCAAAGGCAATATTTTTAATTCGGCTGTTAAACATATCGTCAAATATAACTGCACCTATACCAACCTGCTTTGCAATTTCGTCTTTATTTTCAAGGTTGGGATTTTTTTCTTCTATAATCTCTCTTGTTTTTTCTATCGCCTCGTTAAGCACATCTTCCATAAGCACAACATGACCGCTTCTGGTGGAGAGCTTGCCCTCCGTACCCAGGTTTACCAAACCAAAGGGTATATGCACAAGCTCGGTTGCCGCCCAATCATATCCCATAAGCTCCAAAACCTTAAACCACTGGGCAAAGTGCAGCTTTTGGTCTATTGCGGTAACGTAAAGGCATTTTACAAAATTGTAGGTTTTTTTCCTGTAAAGAGCGGCGGAAATATCCCTTGTGGGGTAGAGTGTTCCCCCGTCGCTTCTTAATATAAGGCATGGAGGCATTTTATATTCCTCCAGGTCTACCACCTGCGCCCCATCGCTTTCTTTAAGCAGACCCTTTTTGCGTATTTCCTCTACTACGCCGGGCATCATATCGTTATAAAAGGATTCTCCCGTATATGCGTCAAACTTAATATCCAGCATATCGTATACCCTTTTAAACTCTTTAAGCGAAATATCCACAAACCATTTCCAAAGCGCCAAAGCCTCCTCATCGCCCTGCTGCATTTTTACAAGATAAGTCCTTGCCTCGTCATTAAGCTCGGGAGCTTTTTCCGCCTCCGTATGGAACATTACATAAAGCCTTGTAAGCTCGCTTATGCCCTTTTTCTCAACCTCATCCCTGCTGCCCCAGCGCTTATAGGCGGAAATAAGCTTTCCAAACTGAGTACCCCAATCTCCCAAGTGGTTTATTCCAAATGGCTTGTAGCCTAATGTTTGGTATATTCTGTAAATGGAGTTGCCTATAACCGTGGAACGCAAATGACCTATATGAAAAGGCTTTGCGATGTTGGGGGAAGAGTAGTCTATAGTAACGGTACCGCCTTTGCCCAAATCGGAATTTACATAGTCCTCTCCCTTTGCAAGTATATTGCTTAAAATGCCTGAGGTAAGGGCGGATTTATTTACAAAAAAGTTTATATAGCCGCCAACTGCCTGAAATTTGTCAATATATTCATTGGTTTCGATTTTTTCCGCAAGCTCCTGCGCAATAAGGGGAGGCGCTTTTCTAAAGGCTTTTGCCAGCCTAAAGCAAGGGAAAGCGTAATCTCCCATATCTGCCTTCGGCACTTCTATTGACGCAATTATTTCTTCAATATCCGCTTCAGCCGCTTTAGCTACAGCCTTTGCAACCTCTGTTTTAAAGTCCATTGTTATTTTCCTCCCGTATAAAAAGTTTTATTGCTTTTGGTATATTTTTAATTGTTATTGGCAGCCTGTCGCCCTCTTCTCCGTCCACATCCGTTGCGGCGGTTTGCTCTTCTCTTGTTTCAATCTCCGCAAAGCTGTCCTTAAAATAAAATACATTTTTGCTTTTTGTTATATTGCCCGAAAAATAGTTTGCCAAAACATCAACAATT
>CAYMAA010000066.1:0-10143 GCA_964388305.1 uncultured Lachnospiraceae bacterium
GCAGACCGAATATGGCTCAGGCAGGCGGCAAAGACCCGTCCAAAATAGACGAGGCTCTTGCGGCAGCCAAAGCAAAGGTTAAGGAAATTTTATAATCAAATATTTTATTGCAAAGCAAAAGGGCGGTTAAAAAATCGCCCTTTTATATGCGAAAGAATATAAATGAATTAAAAGAATTAAGCATAAATAAACAATTAAGCTATTTATTTTTAAGTCCCTTAGGGCAGGCAACGGAAAAACAGGGGGTTTCATAAACATTCCCTTTAAATAATTTTAGCCTGTTATCACTTTGGCAAAGCCTTAAAAGCTCTTTTGCCACAATGCCTGCAAGTGTAAACGCTCCGTATTTGTTAAAATGCGTGTCCTCAAAAACATTTCCCTCTTTGTAAGCCGCTTTGTCAAAGTCCTCGGGCCATTTTCCCGTCATTTTACCCTCTTTAAATGAGTTGTAAAGCTTTGTGTTATGCTCGCCTGTTTTTTCAAAAAGCTCCCTGCTCTTTTCAAACAAATCAACAAGCGCAACCCCCTCTTCTTCGGCAATCTGCCTTGCGGCTCTTATGTATGCAAAGCTGTTTCCTCCATGCCTTCCCGCTCCGTCGGCAATTTTGCCGTTTTCAAAAGCCGTTCTTGGCGGTGCGGTAACAATAACAGGCACACCCCCTCTGATTTTAACCTCATCACAAAAATATTTAATAAACCATTTATATGTACCCATACTTCCGTCACTGCTGTAAGGGTAGTATTCCTCCCCAAAAAGCGAAAATCCGTCCGCAGCCTTCGCAAATACCTCTTCCTTTTCTTCCTTAGTGCTTTCACCGTCTTTTACCATTGCTTCAAAAAATTCGTATGGCATATATCTTGAAGATACCTTTTTACCCTCAATAACAGGGTATCTCCCCTCGTTGTCAGGCTCTCCCAAAACAGTCAGCCTATGCGGCATTGTTTTGTAGTCCTTTGTTGCATCATCGTTGTGGCAAAACTCCATAAAAACAAAATCCCCGTGCTTAATACTGTCCTTAAAAGCATCAAACCGACCCTCGTTTAAATAATATCTTGCGCTTCTGCCGCCCATTCCCCTGTTTTCTATATTAAATTTTTCACTGTTTAAATACCAGCCAAGGTACTCTCCCCAGCCGCCTATAAACTCCTCCCTTGTGTAACCCTGCACAATAGAATCACCCATAAGCCAAATGTTAGTTTTTTCCATTTTCAATCTCCCTCATAGCTTCTATAAGCTCTGTAGGCTCATTAATTACTTTCCACGGCTTTTCAGCGCCGCCAAAGCCGTAAGCCGCAAAAATAAAGGGAATTTCCGCCCTTTTTGCCGCTTCGGCGTCCATTTTTGTATCTCCCACATAAACAGCCTGCTCTATGCCGTTACGCTCCATAACAAGCCTTATGTTTTCTGCCTTGCCAAGTCCCGTTCTGCCATTATCCTCCGTATCCTTAAAAATGCCCTCCATTTTGTGGGCATATAAAAAGCTTTCAATATATCCGCTTTTGCAGTTGCTTACAATAAATAAATCGTAATGCTTTTTCAGCTCTTCCAATGTGTCCTTTAAGCCGCCGTAAAGCTCTCCGCCGTATTTTCTTAAATATCCAATCTGTTTGCCGCAGCAATACTCTATTATTTCTTTCTTTTTTTCTTTATCATAATCCGTAAAAAGCCTGTCCGCAATTTCCTCCAAGGGCAAACCCAGGCAGGGAGTAAGCCTTTCCACGGTAACGCTGTCTTTAAGTCCCATTTCTTTTAAAGAGCTGTTCCATGCCAAAACAAGCGCCCGTCTTGCGTCCCACAGTGTTCCGTCCAAATCAAAAATAATAGCGCTTTTCATAAGTCCTCCTTAGCATTGCAAAAGCAAAAACCCCGTGCATATAAGCAAAACCCCTGTAAAAAAACCAATAACAGGAAGTATTATGCTTGCAACAACCCCGCAGCCAAAGCTTGCAAAAATAAGTCCTATCAACATTCTTTTAATCTTCATTGCAAACTCCGTTAAATTTCCTGTTATATTATATTATAAAATAGAAATTGTGTTAATCTCTTGCAATAATTACAGCTAAAATGCCCTTTTCCACGCTTATTTCTATATTGTCCTCAACGGTAACATTGCTTATACCCAAGGTAGCGCCGACCTTTAACAAAGCCTTATTTAAAGGATAGTATGCACCCCTTATGCAAACACCGCAGGCATCTCCCGTAAAGGGAATAAGTGAAACGGTTGTGCCTTTTGGCAGCTCCAAACAAAGCCTGCTGCTGCAAAGCATAACAACATTGTGTTCATCAACAATTTTTGCAAAAGCGCCTTTTTCTGCGGCAAATGCCAAAAGATGAATGTTGCCTAAGGTATGGTCAAGCCTTTTGCCTGTTGCCCCCAAAAGAACAATGCTTTTAAAGCCTCTTTCAATCGCAATATTAACTCCCAGCTCACCGTCGGTAAAGTCCTTTTTTGCAGGCACCTTTAAAATTTCAACTCCTGCCTTTTTATAGGAGCTTAGCAGGCAATCTTCCGCAGAGTCAAAATCCCCTGCGATAATATCAGGCTTTATTCCAAGCAAGCCGCAGTACTTCAGTCCTCCGTCACAGCATATAATAAAGCTTTCCTTTTCAATAAAGCCTTTTATGTATTCAAAATTTTGTATACTGCCGTTGCAAATAACCACAGCGTTCATTTACTGCGCCTCCTCAAAGGCATTGTACAGCTTTTTAATGTTTTCTTCCAGCTTGTAGTCCTTATATACCGAAGAGCCGCAAACAATAACATTGGCGCCTGCCTTTATCAGCCTGCCTACATTTGTGGTAAGCACTCCCCCGTCAACTTCAATATCCAAGGCTTTTCCCGTTAAATTTGCATAATTTCTTATTTTTTTTATTTTTTCAACTGTTCCGGGCAAAAGTCCCTGACCTCCAAAGCCGGGTACAACCCCCATAACAAGCACCTGGTCCAAATATTCAACATAAGGCAGAATATACTCCGCATCTGTAGAGGGATTTATAACCATGCTTGCTTTTTTGTTGTACTGTTTAATTTTGTCAATAATCTTAACAGGGTTGTTTGCCGCCTCGTAATGGAATGATATAATATCAGCGCCGCAGTCGCAAAACACTTTAAGGTGCTTCATAGGGTCAACCACCATAAGATGAACATCAAGAGTTATGCCGGTAGCGCGCCTTATATTTTTAATGGCGGCAGTACCGAAGCTGAAATTCGGTACAAACATACCGTCCATAACATCTATATGAATATATGGTACATTCATTTTTTCAAATATTCTTATTTCCTTTTCCAAGTGCATCATATTGGACGCAAGTATGGACGGTGATAGCTTAATCATATAATTCAAAACTCCTTATATTTACTTTTTACTTCATTATAAAGCGCCTTAAAGCTTTCATACCTTTCGGCGCTTATATTTTTCCCCACCTGTTCTTTAAGTCTGCATCGGGGTTCGTCTATATGCCTGCAGTCATTAAAATAACATCCGCTTAAATATGGCTTAAACTCAATAAAATAGTTTTTAAGCTCCTCGGGTCTTAAATACTCCGTATCGAGAGAAGAAAACCCCGGGGAATCCATAACATAAGAGTCCTTGTCAAACTCCAAAAGCTCCGTGTGCCTTGTTGTATGCCTGCCGCGTTTGATTTTTCGGCTTATATCGCCTGTTTTCAGCCTGCTCTCAGGCAAAATGCGGTTAATAATGCTGCTTTTGCCAACACCTGACGGCCCGGCAAGCACACTCACCTTTCCCGTAAGCCTTTCCCTCAGCTCCCGAATACCCGTATTTTCGCAGGCAGAAACAAAGTATAAGCCGTAAATGCCGCCGTAAATGCTTTTTACTCTTTCAAGAGTTTCCCTCTCCCCAATGTCGCACTTGTTTATGCAAATGCAAATATCCTCAATGCTTTCCTTTTCGGCAAAAATCAAAAATCTGTCCAGCATATTAAAGCTTAAATCGGGGTGTTTTGCGGCAAACACAATAACACAGCAATCTATATTGGCAACTGCGGGTCTTAAAAGCCTGTTTTTTCTTTCAGCAATACTGTCTATAATACAGCTTCCGTCATCGCAAAGACTGATTTCGGCAAAATCCCCAATGGCAGGCTTGATTTTTTTATTGCGTAAAGCTCCTCTTGCCCTGCCCTCGTAAAATTTTCCCTCACAGACTACTGTATACAGTCCTCCAACACCCTTAATAATAATTCCTTTCATAAATTACCTTATCTGGCTCGGCTGAGTTGAGCCGTCCTCGTAATAATATTCTCCCACATCAATACCGTCATAATATACCTTAAATGTACTGCCGGCTGTTTCTATCGGCGGTGTAGAGCCGCCTCCCGTAATTCCGCTGCCGCTCCAAACAACAGTTTCCTGTCCGTCCAAGCCAACCTCCGCAACCTTGCACTCTCCAACAGTTCCTTCTACCGGAGGAAGAGGCACATTAATGCTTCTTGCGCCGCTGTTTTGGTTATCACCGCTGTTTGTTCCCGCTCCGTCGGAGTTGTTTTCAGTCACCTGCTGTTTTGGTTCTTCAGTGGTTACTTCTTCCTTTGGCTTTTCACCCTTGCTTATAATAATTGTTACCTTTTTTCCGTCCTTTTCGTCAAGCACCTCTGCGCCGCCGTTGGGGTTTTGCGCGCAAACAAGTCCCTCTTTATATTTGTCGGAAAACTCCTGTTCCACTTTAACCTCAAAGCCTTCCTCTTCCAGCCTTTTAACGGCTTCAGCCTCTTCAAGACCCAAAACGTCCAAAACCTCTAACATTTCTTCATCGTCATCAAGATTAACATACATAGTCACCTCGTCCCCCGAAGATACCGTTTCGCCTCTTTCGGGTACGGTTTTCGCAACAATGCCCTTGCCTATGTTTGTTTCTCCGTCATATTGCTCAATGGTATATTTAATACGCATTTCCTGAAGCATTTCCTGAGCGTCACGATAGTCCTTACCCACAAGGTTAGGCATTTTTTGATCGCCGTTTCCCAACGATACCTGAACCTTTACAGTATCCCCTCTGGAAATCTTGCCGCCCTCTTCAATCTCCTGCCAAACAACAGTGCTTTCGGGGCCTTCTTCGCTTTCAACCTCTTCTATTTCAAGAGTAATACCCAAATTTTGAGCGATTTTAAGAGCGCTGTCCTCGGTGCTTCCCACAAGGTTTGGCATCTTAAGTCCGTTGCCGCTCATAAACACGGCAAACATAATCACAATTACCGTAATAATGGCAACACCCGTAATAACCGCTCCCGCAATTATCCTGTGAGATTTTACCCTTTCCTCTTCTTCAATTCTGCGGCGTTCTCTTTCTTCTCTTGTTTTTAAAGCCTGCTGACGCCTTTTCTGCTGCATAGCTTTTTCTCTTCTTTCCTCTGCGTCCTCGGCGGCGCTTCTTTTTGCCGCCTCTTCCCTTATAGCCTTCCTTTCGCCGTCGGTAATAACTATTGTGCTGGATTGGCTGTCTATCCTGTTTTTTGTAACAAACCTGCCGCTTGAATCGTCTACGGCTCTGTGCAAATCTCTTTCCATTTCCTTAATGCTCTGATACCTTGCCGCAGCCTTCTTTTCCGTAGCCTTTCCTATAATTTTAATAAGGCTTAAAGACGCATTGGGGTTAAACTGCCTAATATCG
Source organism: uncultured Lachnospiraceae bacterium (assembly GCA_964388305.1). Lineage (GTDB taxonomy): Bacteria > Bacillota > Clostridia > Lachnospirales > CAG-274 > JAJQCI01. The sequence continues at coordinate 5,629 of CAYMAA010000066.1, forward strand.
GGCAAAGGCTCGTCCATGTGCTTAATGGCTAAAGCAACGGGAGATTCCCCGTCAAAGGGAACTTTGCCCGTAAGCATTTCATACATTGTTATTCCAAGGGAGTAAATGTCGCTTCTTATATCCACAAAACCCCCTCTTGCCTGCTCCGGCGAAAAATAATGCGCAGACCCCATTTGCTCTGCGGTAATTGTAGAGCTGCCTGCCGCCTTTGCAATTCCAAAATCGGAAACCTTAATGTTTCCGTCACGAGTCACCATAATGTTTTGCGGTTTAATATCCCTGTGTATTATCTGATTTTCGTGCGCCGCCTCCAAAGCAGAGGCTATCTGCATGGAAACACCCAATGTTTCCTCATTGGAGAATGGCGCGTTTTTAATAATAAGCTCTTTTAATGTAAAGCCGTCAATGTATTCCATAATTATGTAAATTATGTCGCCGTCACGTCCAACATCATAGGCGCTTACAATATTTGGGTGATTAAGCTTTGCCGCCGCCTGAGCCTCTTTGTTAAACCTTTTAATAAAATCCTCGTTGTCAATAAAATCCTCTCTTAAAGCCTTTAGTGTAACAACCCTGCCTAACTTTTCGTCAGTTGCCTTGTAAACAACCGCTGTTCCCCCAATTCCTATCTGTTCAAGTATTCTGTATCTGCCGCTGACAAGTTTTCCGCTTTCCAACATCATATCACTTCCCTACCTCCTTATCTATTATTATTGCCGAAATGTTATCATATCCCCCATAATTGTTGGCTCTTTCCACAAGCCTTTCAAGCTTCTCCTCCACGGAGCCTTTTCCTGTTACAATTTCATATATTTCACTGTCAACAAGCATATTTGTAAGTCCGTCTGTACATAAAACAATATATCCGCCGCTGAAATCCTCAATTAAAACATCAACAAGCAAATCCTCGTTTACCCCCAAGGCTCTTGTAATACAGTTTTTGTCCGGGTGCCACCTTGCCTCTTCCATAGTCAGCTTGCCTGCCTTAACAAGCTCCATAACGTATGAGTGATCCGTGGTTATCTGCCTTATTTTTTCACAAACGCTGTAAATACGGGAGTCCCCCACATGGGCGACATACAGCCTGTTGTTGTCAATAACCGCCGCGTCGAAGGTTGTTCCCATACCTCCAAGCTTAATTTCATCGGCTCTTGCATCTCTTATAATCATTCTGTTGGCATATTTAACTCCCTCAATTATTAAATCGGGTATATCATCATCTCCGGTGTATCCTCTCACAAATTCACAAAAATATTTTATGGAAGAACTGCTCGCCACGTTTCCGCCCTTGTAGCCGCCCATTCCGTCTGCCACAATGTAAAGATTTGGCAGCCTGCCTATTGGCTCGTTTAAAACAAATATAGAGTCTTCGTTTAATTTCCTCTTTCTTCCAATATCACTTTTTCCAAAGCCTTTCATTCCGTCACCTCATTCTTTTTGGCATAGCTTTTTCTAAGCTGACCGCAGGCGGCATTAATATCCCCGCCAAGCCGCCTTCTCACGGTGTTTTCAATCCCCATTTCATTAAGAATACCGCAAAATGCCTTAATACTCCCCTCGGAGCTTTTTATATAGCTTCTTTCCTTAACATCGTTTACGGGTATTAAATTTATGTGAACAGCCTTGCCTTTAAGCCTGTTTCCAAGCTCAGCGGCGTTTTCGGCGCTGTCGTTTACTCCTTTTATAAGAGCATACTCAAAAGTAACTCTTCGCCCTGTGGCGTTTCCGTAATATAAAGCGGCTTTTATAACATCTTCACATTTATATTTGTGTGCTACGGGCATAATTTTCTTTCTTATGTCATCATTTGGCGCATGTAAGGATATTGCCAGTGTTATGGGCAGCTTTAGCTTTGCCAAATCATATATTCTGTCCGTAAGTCCGCAGGTGGAAAGCGTTATGCGCCGCCTGCTCATTCCCTCTCCTTTGGCATTGCTTAATATGTTTATAAACCTTACGCTGTTTTCAAAATTATCCAAAGGCTCGCCGCAACCCATCATAACCACTCTGCTTACCTTAATGCCCTCCGAGCGTTCAATTTCATAAATCTGGCTCAAAATTTCTCCCGCCGTCAAATTTCTTTCAAGACCTCCAATGGCAGATGCGCAAAATGAACAACCCTGCCTGCACCCTGCCTGAGTGGAAACACAAACGGACCGGCCGTAGTCATACTTCATAAGCACGCTTTCAATTACCGAGCCGCCTTTTATTTTAAACAAAAACTTAACGGTGTCATCAATGGCTGAACTGTATTTTTCCGCAGGCAACACACCCTGTATGCAGGCTGTGTTTTTAAGCTTTTCTCTCAGCTTAAACGAAATATTGGTCATTTCATCAAAGCCTGTAGCGTGTTTTTTGTGCAGCCACTCAAAAACCTGCTCCCCTCTGAAGCCTGCCTCGCCTATGCTCACCATAAACTCCTTAATTTCATTCATTTCCAAAGAAAGAATATCCATAAACCATCACCTGTACAAAACCCGTTTATTGCTTTCGGGTCTTTTTAAACTTACTCACAAAAAAGCCGTCGCCGCCCAACATCCAAGGTGTAATATTAACAAAGCCTTTTTCAGCCTCCTGCCACCCCTCAGGCACAACATCGCTTAAATCGCAAGGCTCAAAATCAAAATTGTCCAAAAACCACCTTGCGTTTTCCTCATTTTCCTTAACGGAAACGGTACAGGTGGAATATACCAAAATTCCTCCCTGCTTAACATATCTTTGAGCCACGCTTAAAATACGCCTTTGAACCTTAACAAGCTCCTCTATGTCCTTAACTGTTTTGTTGTATTTAATGTCCGGCTTTTTCTTTACAATTCCCAGTCCCGAGCAGGGAGCGTCCACAAGCACTCTGTCATACTTTTCAATATCACCCTCTGAAAGCTTTTCAGCATCTCCAAGCTCTGCCTTTACAATGTCCGTTCCAAGCCTTGCCGCGCCCTCTTCTATAAGCCTTATTTTGTGCCTGTAAATATCCCTTGCCGTAATTTCGCCGCAGTTGTGCATTTTGTAAGCCGCCGCAAAGCTCTTTCCTCCCGGTGCGGCGCATACGTCCAGTATTTTTTCGCCCCTTTGAGGGTCAAGTATATTAACGCACATATAAGAGCTTGTGTCCATTACATGAAAATACCCTGCCCTGTAAGCGTGGCTTTCGGTAATATCCGATGTTTTGGAAACATTTAAAACCCCTTTAACACCGCTTAAGGATGCGCCTATTATATCCTCTCTTAAGGCTTCAATAAGCTCCTCATCGCCGGTTTTAAGCGTGTTTACGGCAACGCTTACCTTTGGTGTTTTGTTGCTTTCCTCGCACATTTTAATAACATAGTCCATACTGCAGGCTTCAAGCCAGTAGTTAATTATTTCCTCGGGAAAGGAATACATAACGGAAATATATTTAACAGGCTCTTTTTCCCTGTCGGGATATTTTATTTTATCAATATTTCTTGCAATATTTCGCAAAACACCGTTTACAAAGCCGCTTAAATTTTTAAACCCCCGCCTTTTAACAATTTCAACAGCTTCGTTGCAGGCGGCGGAAACAGGCACCTTTGTCATATAAAGGAGCTGATAAACGCTTATTCTCAGCACGTTTAAAACAAGGGGTTTCATTTTGTTAATTTTTATAGATGAAAACTTTGCTATTATATAGTCTATTTTAATAATATTTCGGAATGTGCCGTTTACAAGCTCCGTTATAAAGGCTTTTTTAACACGGGAAAGGCCCTTGTTTCTGTTAAGGGTTTTTCTTAAAACAAAATTTCCGTATCCCTCTTTAAGAGCCTCTGTAATTATATTTACGGCAATTTCTCTTTCATTCATATAAAACCTCTTAAAAATAAATATTTCTTCTTCCAATTTTACTGAATATGGGTTATAATTAAGGAAACACTGTTTAATTATATTGTATCACAAATATTCAATTAATAAAAGATATTTATTTAAAATAAGGAGAAAAATATGTTAAATTTTAAGAGTATTTTTTGGTATCTTCGCCAGTTTGTCTGGCTGAGCCATAATTTAATAGAAACACACAATGTAAAAAAAATGCTTAAAACCAACCCGGAACAGGCGGAAAAGCGAATTTGGCAGGATGCGGAAAACTGGGCAAAATATATAGTAAAATCCACAGGCTCTACAGTAAAAATTATGGGGGAAGAAAACCTTATTAAGGATAAACCCGTGCTTGTAGTATCCAATCATCAGGGTTTTTTCGATATTCCCCTGTTAATGGGTTCAACGGGTTTTCCCATAGGGTTTATCGCAAAAACGGATTTGGCGAAATTCCCCTTTTTAAATGACTGGATGCAGCTTATACACTGTCTTTTTATGGATAGAGATGATATGAAGCAATCCCTGAAAATAATAATGGAGGGCATTAAGCAAATTAAAAACGGTCAAAGCATGGTTATATTTCCCGAGGGAACACGCAGCAAGGGAGGCCCCGTTGCGGAATTTCACGCAGGCAGCTTTAAGCTTGCCACAAAGTCCAAAGCTCCCATTATACCCGTAACTATA
>CAYMAA010000067.1:0-10142 GCA_964388305.1 uncultured Lachnospiraceae bacterium
ATATTATACGAAGTACAAAAAACAATCAAGTACGCAGAAATTTTAAACATAGTATGGTTTTTAATACTTGAACCGGTTTTACATCAGTTTATAGCTTTTGAGAATTAACAGAGAAGTAAATTCTATGAATGATTAAGTATAAAAAGCTGCGAAACGCATGAATTTAATCAAATAAGGAAGTCCTCCGCCTCTTAAGGCTCATAAGTTTTGCCAAAGCAAAACCTGCCCTACGGGCATTCCGATTTCTTTCGGGTTCTAAGCGACACTTTTGCGCAGCAAAAGTTCTGAAGTATGCGCAGTGATAGCGGAGCGCGAATATCCTTGACCAAGACTTGTCTTTTAAATAGGTATATATGTTAATTGGCGAGGGTTTGCAGCTCGGCGGGGGTCAGGAGCTGTGCATCGCCCTCTTGGAGGGTGGTTGGCAGCAGGAGATTGCCGAATTTAATTCGTTTTAGTTTAGTTGTTTTAAGTCCCACGTTATGCAGCATTCTTTTTACCTGATGATATTTTCCTTCGCTTATTGTTACATATACTTTAGTTACGTTGTTTTGGGTTTCGATTATTTCAAGAACGGCAGGCTTTAGTGTTTCATCGCCCCATGGCATACCTTTTTTGAAAATTTCTGTTGCGTTTTCAACAGGTTTGCCTATGGCTTCGGCATAATAGGTTTTTGGAACGTGTTTTTTTGGCGAGGTTAGTTTATGGGCAAAGGCTCCGTCATTTGTTATAAGGAGCAAGCCTGTGGTATCCATATCCAGTCTGCCAACGGTAAACAGACCCTTTGTGTACAGGTGCGGCGGCAGAATATCGAAAACGGTTTTGCGGTTGGGGTCGGAATTGGCGCAAATACAGCCTGCGGGTTTATTCATTATTATATATGTTAGGCTTTTATTTTTTATGGGCTTGCCCAAAGCGGTAACATCATCTTTATTTTCGTCTATTTTATAGGCGGTTTCTTTAATTATTACATTATTAACCTTTACTTTTCCGCTTCTTATAAGCTCTTTTACTTCTTTGCGAGTACCTATTTCCGCACCGCACAAAAATTTATCAAGTCGTTCCATTATTTCCTCCTTGCATTTGGCAGATTGTATTTTTATCATATTTTATGTCAAGCTTGTTACGCTCTTCGCAGTCATCTTAGAAACATACACGCAGCTTTTTCCGTGCAAGCACGTCAAAGCTGTTAAATTGCACTCTTCACAGACAACCCCCACACCCACAGACTATCTGCCTGCGGCATATATCGCAGTATACTGCTCTTGTCTGTGGGTTTAGGGGGAGTTCCTGCTTCGCAGTCACTTTAGAAACAGTCATACAGCTTTTTCCGTGCAAGCACATCAAAGCTGTATAACTGTTTCTATTGTCTGTGAAGAGTAACATCATTGCAAAAAACTTAAGTTAAATTTATAATTTTTCATATACAAAAACCGAATTATTTGATATAATGAATGTATATAGCATAAAGAAAAAAGGTTTTAGTATGCTGTAATGACGATTGGGTGAGCTTTCGGGCAATACACTGTTTACTACAATTATAACATACATCAGGAGGAAAAACAAATGGCAGTAATTGATGAAGGCATCAGACTGGAAGAAAACAATACTATAAGTTTTGGCAACTATGAGCTGGAAGAAAAGCTAAAGGTAGATAATTTTAAGCTTAATGATGATTTATATAAGGTTAGAACTCACAAGCTGGTAACAAGGTTTTCCAAAAACGGGAAATTGGTTTTGGAGGCTGTGCCGGGAGCCGCAATATTCAATTTTTCTCAAACAGAAAAGCGCACAAAAATGCGTGCGTCGGGCATGGGTCAAACTCAGCTTACTTTAGAGCTTGAAGATGACACAAACTACGACTTGAAAATAGATGGAGTCAAGGTGGATACCGTAAGAACACGTTTTGCGGGGAAATTAAGCTTTTCCGCAGACCTTACGGATACACCCGTTGAAATTGTTTTAACAAAGCGCAATGGCTAAGCAAAAAACCAAGTTTGTTTGCTCCTGCTGCGGCTACGAAACGGGCAAATGGCTGGGGAGGTGTCCTTCCTGCGGCGAGTTTGCTTCATTTGCGGAAGAAACGGTTGTTGAAAGCAAATCACGCTATGCCGCAGCGCCTGCGGCTGAGGCTAAATACGGCAGCAAACCTTTGGCGCTTTCCAAAATATCCGAGGTTGGCGCAGAGAGAACAAAAACAGGCATTAGAGAGCTGGACAGAGTTCTTTCCGGCGGACTTGTTACAGGCTCATTTTCCCTTGTGGGAGGCGACCCCGGCATTGGCAAGTCCACCCTGCTTATACAGCTTTGCGGTGTTTTTGGCAGCATGGGCAAAAGGGTTTTGTATGTTTCGGGTGAGGAGTCTGCCTCGCAGGTTAAGCTTCGGGCAAACAGATTGGGCATTACTACGGACAATCTTCTTATACTGGGAGAAACAAACATTAAGCTTATAGAGGCGGCTGTCAGCAGTACTAACCCCGAGCTTGTGATTATAGATTCCATTCAAACAATGTTTTCCGAGGATATTACATCTGCACCCGGGTCTGTTTCTCAAGTGAGAGAAAACGGCTACAGGCTGCTTAATCTATCCAAACAAAACGGGATAACCGTGATTTTGGTAGGTCACGTTACAAAGGACGGGCAGCTTGCAGGGCCGAGGGTGTTGGAACACATGGTTGACACGGTACTTTATTTTGAGGGGGATAAAAACTTTTCCTACAGAATTTTACGCTGTGTTAAAAACCGCTTCGGCGCTGCTAACGAAATAGGCGTTTTTGAAATGACAGGGACAGGTTTAAGGGAAATTTTCAATCCGTCGGAGCATCTTTTAAAGGGCAGACCTATGGGTGTAAGCGGCTCTGCAATAACCTGCTGTATGGAGGGGAGCAGATCCCTGCTTTTGGAGGTTCAGGCTTTGGCGAGCTACACAAGCTTCGGTATGCCCAGAAGAATGGCGGCAGGCACGGACTTTAACAGGGTTATTATGCTTATTGCCGTTTTGGAAAAAAGAGTGAACCTTTCCTTGGGCAGCTTTGACGTTTATGTAAATCTTACGGGAGGCATACGCATAACGGAGCCTTCTTTAGACGCCGCTTTGGTTGCGGCGATTGCCTCCAGCTACAAAAATGTGCCTATAGACCCTCAAACCGTTGTTTTTGGGGAAATTGGTCTTACAGGGGAGCTGAGGGGAGTTTCCATGTGCGAAAAACGCATTGCCGAATGTGCAAAGTTAGGCTTTAAAAAAATAATTATACCTTTGGCAAATGCCAAGGAGATACCTAAGAATGTTAAAGCCGAGGTTAAAACGGCTGAAAATATAAACAAATTATTACAATTAATATTATAACGGAGGACAACATGGCTTTATACGAAAACTGGTTTAGAAAAGCATATAACGAAAGAGGGCAGATCAAGCCTGCTTTTTGGGATAAATATATGCCAAAGGAGCAGAAAATATATGAATATCTTATAGGTGAAAAGGTAAACTGCCTTAAAGGTACGGTAAAGGAGCTTGCGGAAAAATTTGATATGACGCCGGAAAGCTTTGCGGGCTTTATTGACGGAATTAATGATGCTCTTGACCAAAAGATAGAAATGGAAGAGCTTACAGAGGACAGAGAAGTTGAAATTAAGTTTGACTACGAACGCTTATATAAAAAAATGGTAGAATACAAGGCTAAGCATTTATACAGTTTGCCTCAGTGGGAAAGCATTTTTACAAAGGAGCAGCTTGAAGTATTTTATAAGGAGCAGAAAAACTCAAGAACTGTTCACAAAGAAAAGAAAATCGGCAGAAACGATCCGTGTCCCTGCGGCAGCGGCAAAAAGTATAAGCAATGCTGCGGAGCAAGGCGCTGAAATGAAAACGGAATTTTGCAGGGTGGACGAAAACAATATTAAGGCATTTGAAGCTGTTTTTGACAGGGCGGCGGAAATTATTAGAAACGGCGGTCTGGTAGCATTTCCCACGGAAACGGTTTACGGCTTGGGAGGAAATGCCTTGGACAGGCGAGCGGTTAAAAAAATATACGAGGCAAAGGGGCGTCCGTCGGACAATCCTCTTATTGCGCATATTTCATCATTGCCCGAGCTTTACGGAATTGTAAGTGAAATCAGTGAAAAGGCAGAAAGGCTTATAGACGCTTTTTGGCCCGGGCCTTTAACTATTATATTTAAAAAGGCTGATGTTATACCTAAGGAAACCTCGGGCGGACTTGATACCGTTGCGGTCAGATTTCCCTCAAATGTTATAGCAAGGCAGTTTATAAGAAAATGCGGTGTGCCTGTAGCCGCACCCAGTGCAAACACCTCAGGCAAGCCCAGTCCCACCGCTGCAAGCCATGTTTATGACGATTTAAACGGCAAAATAGATATGATTATTGACGGAGGCCCTGCCCGGGTTGGGTTGGAATCTACCATTGTTTCCGCAGTCGGTGAAAAAATTGTTTTATTAAGGCCCGGAGCAGTTACCGAAAATATGCTTGAGTCGGTTGCGGGACCGGTTAGTATTGACAAAACAATTTTAACAAAACCAAGCGATGATTTGCGTCCTCTTGCCCCGGGAATGAAGTATAAGCACTACTCACCTTTATGCAATGTTACAATCGTAAAAGGCGAAAAACAGGCTGTTGCAAAAAAAATGCTTGAACTGGGACTTGAAAGCAATGCGGCAGGCAAAAAAACAGGCATTATTGCCACAAAAGAGGATAAGCCTTTTTTTGACGGCTATGGTCTTACGGTTTTGGACATTGGCGGCACTCCCGAGGAGATAGGGGCGTGTCTTTTTAAGGTTTTAAGAAGCTGTGATGATTTTGAGCTTGACTGCGCCTTTATAAAGGCTTTTCCCGAAACGGAGCTGGGACTTGCAATTATGAACCGTCTTAAAAAGGCGGCAGGCTACAATATAATAGAAGCATAGTAATATTACTGTTTTTTGGAGGTTGATGTGCGTATGAATATTATTTTTGTTTGCACCGGCAATACCTGCAGAAGTCCCATGGCAGAGGCGGCGGCAAAGGAGCTTATACCAAACCACTCCTTTTCCTCCTTTGGAATTATGGCGTATGAGGGTGCGCCCATGAGCGCCAACGCAGATTATGCTCTCAGCTTAAAAAACATACCCCATGGCTTTCATTCCGCAAAAAACATTAGCCGTGAGGATATTGACAAGGCTGATATTATACTCACAATGTCAGCTAAACACAAGGCTGCGCTTGAGCCTTACGGAAAGGACAGGGTTTTTACTTTAAAGGAATATTGCCTTGGCAAAAACGAGGATATTGCCGACCCGTTTGGCGGAGATGAGGAAGCATACGTTAAGTGCCTTGAGGAAATTATTGAATGTATTACGGCGCTGAAAGAAAAGCTGCCGGGCTTACAAAAAGGAGAGGTTAAAATGATAGCAGTTGGCTGTGACCAGGGCGGATATGAGCTTAAGTGCGAAATTATAAAGCACTTGGAGGAAAAGGGGTTGGAATTTAAGGATTACGGCACATACTCCCCCCAAAGTACGGACTACCCCGTTTACGCAAAAAAGGTGGCTGAGGCTGTTGCGGCAGGAGAAGCCGAAAAAGGCATTTTAATATGCGGAACAGGCATTGGGGTAAGCATTGCCGCAAACAAGGTTAAGGGCATAAGGTGTGCTTTATGCGGCGATGTTTTTTCCGCAAAGGCAACAAGGGCGCATAACGACAGCAACATTCTTGCTTTGGGAGGCAGAGTTGTTGGAGCAGGCTTAGCCTTGGAGATTGTGGACGCATGGCTTAACACGGAGTTTTCTCACGAGGAAAGACACCAAAGGAGAATAGATTTAATTAGCGATATGGAAAAATAGGAGGCGGAAAAAATGAGCAGGCTTTTCATTATGGAACACCCTTTAATTCAAAGCAAGGTAAGACGACTGAGAGATAAAAACACAAGCAACAAGGAATTCAGAGAGCTTGTTGGCGAGCTTTCCACCCTGCTAATATATGAAGCAACAAGAAATTTGCCCGTTAAGGAGGTTGAGGTGGAAACACCCCACGAAGGCACAACAGGCAAAGAGCTTGACTGCGATGTGGCCTTTGTGCCTATTTTACGCACGGGCATTAATATGGCAAGCAGCGCCCTTATTCTTATTCCCACGGCAAAGGCAGGGCATATTGGCATTTACAGAGATCCCGATACTCTCACTCCCATAGAATACTATTGCAAGCTGCCAAAAAACAGTGAAAATTTGCATGTGTATATACTTGACCCGTGCATTGCAACAGGAGGAACGGACACACAGGCAATTAACTTTTTAAAGGAAAGAAACATAAACAACATTACACTTGTAACAATAATTGCCGCGCCTGAGGCTGTTAAATCAATTCAGAGCGAGCATAATGATGTGGATATTTACACTGCCGCTATGGACAGAGGCATTAACGAAGAGGGGTATGTTTTGCCCGGTATGGGAGATGTGGGTTACAGGCTTTTTGGCACAAAATAATTTTTGAAAGGACTTATTTATATGTCGCACGATTGGCTTTTATACATAGCTGCTTTTTCAATAGCTTTTGGAGTATGTTTGGTGGCAACGCCTTTGGCAAAAAAAATTGCATACAAAACGGGTGCGGTGGACTACCCCAAATCTCGGGGGCTTAACAAAGAGCCGATGCCCCTTATGGGCGGAATCGCAATGGTTTTAGGCTTTTTTGCGGCGCTTATTGCAGTATCTCCATTTGTATACGATCTTTCCAAACGTCAGCTTGCCGGATTTATTATCGGCGGAATACTTATAGTAATTACTGGTATGTTTGACGATGCCTATGTGCTGCCTGCAAAGATTAAGTTTTTGGCGCAGATTATAATTGCGGTTATTGTGGTAAGGTTTGGCATAGTTTTGGATTTTGTAATGTATCCTCTTCCTTTTTGGGAATATTTGAACAACTTTGCGCCTGTATTAACCGTAATTTGGATAATAGGCGTGGTTAATGCGGTTAATTTAATAGACGGTGTTGACGGACTGGCGGCAGGTGTTACTTCAATAGCGTCTATATGCCTTATGATACTTTGCATACTTTCGGGAACGGAGCTTGCCGTTGTGCTTACGGCGGCTTTGGCTGGAAGCTGTTTGGGATTTTTACCCCGTAACTTTTCTCCTGCGGAAATTTATATGGGGGATACAGGATCTACATTTTTAGGCTATGTTTTGGGGGTTTCCTCCTGTATAGGCGTTTTTAAGAGCTATGCCGTTTTATCCATTGTTCTGGCTGTACTTGCCATGGCCTTGCCTATTTTGGACACTGCCTTTGCAATTATAAGAAGATTTCTTAACCACAAGCCTATTATGATGGCGGACAGAGGGCATTTGCACCACCGCCTTATAGACAGCGGCTATACTCATCAGCAGGCGGTTATTATACTTTACGGACTTAGTATTGTTAGCGCCGTTGTGGCAATTTTAATAGCCGTGCAGGATTACAGAGCAACCATTGTTGTGGCATTCTTTTTTGTAATACTTATATTAATGCTGTATGTATACAGACACAGAATAGATAAACACAGTGAGGACAGGGAAAAATGAATTTTTCTGATGAATTTGGAACAAGTAAGCCAAGTATTTTTGTTGAGCTTATAAACCAAAAAAATAAAATAATTGAACAGGGAGGGAAGGTGTACGATCTTTCCATAGGCACGCCGGACTTTAAGCCCGAGCCTTTTATTATGGAGGCTGTTGCGGAGGCGGCAAAGAACCCCGAAAACTACAAATACGGAATTACAGACTCTCCCGAGCTTACAGAGGCGGTTATTAACTGGTATAAACGCAGATATAATGTGGAGCTTTGCGCTGAGAACATTACAAGCGTAAACGGCTCTCAGGAAGGAATTGCTCATATATGTTTTCCTCTTATTAACAGGGGAGATGCTGTGCTTGTACCCGATCCCGGCTATCAGATTTTTTCTTTCGGCCCCAAAATGGCAGGGGGAGAGCTTGTTACAATGCCCTTGCTTAAAGAAAACGATTTTTTGATAGATTTTGACTCCATACCCGAAGAAACAGCAAAAAGGGCGGCGGTTATGGTGGTTTCTTACCCGTCTAACCCCACCACGGCAACAGCAGGGGCGGATTTTTACAAAAGACTTGTGGCTTTTGCCAAAAAATATAATATTATTGTACTGCACGATAACGCTTATTCCGAGCTTGTTTATGACGGTGAGATAGGACATTCATTTTTGGAAACCGAGGGAGCTATGGATGTTGGCATTGAGTTTAACTCACTTTCAAAAAGCTACAATTTAACAGGTTTAAGGCTTTCTTTTGCCATAGGCAACAGCGACATTATAGCACGCTTTAAGGCTTTTCGTTCCCAAATAGACTATGGAATTTCAAGGCTTGTTCAAAGCGCGGCGGTTGCGGCTCTTAACGGAGGCTATGAGTGTGTTGAAAGGCTGAGAGAAAGCTACAGGCAGCGACGGGACTGTTTTTACGGCGAGCTTAACAAAATCGGCTGGAAAGTGCCTAAGGCTAAGGCAACAATGTTTATGTGGCTGCCCGTGCCAAAGGCATATAAAACCTCTATGGAATTTTGTTTGGACTTAATTAAAAAAACAGGTGTTGTGCTTGTGCCCGGCAGTACATTCGGCAGGCTTGGAGAGGGGTTTGTAAGAGCGGCGCTTGTTTTGCCGCCCGATGAACTTAAGGCTGCCGCAAAAAGAATTGAAGAAAGCGGCATAAACTTAAAGTAACTATAGAATATTTTTTTCAGGAGGGATAGCAATGACGGTTATTAACTGGCTTATTGTTTTCATTATATTGCTTGTAATTGAAATTATATCCGTTTCGCTTATTTCTATATGGTTTTGCGTTGGCGCTTTGGCGGCGATGATATGCAGTGTGCTTGGCTTTGATTTGTACGTTCAGCTTGGTGTTTTTGCGGCGGTTTCGCTTATATGTGTTATTTTAACAAGACCGCTGGCAGGGCGGCTGCACAAAAAGGATATTAAGCCGACAAACGTAAATGCTTTTGTTGGCAGAAGAGTTTTGGTATATTCTGCCATTAATAATATTGAAAATATCGGAGAGATTAAGATAAATGATATTATTTGGAAGGCAAAAAGCTCTGACGGCAGTATTATTGAAAAGGGAAAGCTTGTTGTTATTGATGAAATTAAAGGGGTAACGGCTTACGTTTCCCTTGTAAAATAAATAATTTTTTTAAGGAGGTATTTTTATGATTGCTGTGTTGGTAATTATCATTATATTAATTTGGCTTGTGGCGTCCAATATTAAAATTGTGCCTCAGGCTCACACCTATGTTGTGGAAAGGCTTGGAGCATTTCATCAGGTTTGGGACGTGGGACTGCATATTGCCGTGCCTATTATTGACAAGGTTTCCAAAAAGATTGTTATGAAGGAGCTTGTGGCGGATTTTCCTCCACAGCCGGTTATTACAAAGGATAACGTAACAATGCAGATAGATACGGTTATTTATTTGCAGGTAACAGACCCTAAGCTGTATACCTATGGTGTGGATAACCCTATGAGGGCGATTGAAAACCTTACGGCAACCACACTGCGTAATATTATAGGCGATTTGGAGTTGGATCAGACCCTTACATCAAGGGATATTATAAACTCCAAAATGAGAGTTATTTTGGACGAGGCTACCGACCCTTGGGGAATTAAAATTAACAGGGTTGAGCTTAAAAACATTATGCCGCCTGCGGAAATTCAGGAATCCATGGAAAAGCAGATGAAGGCTGAACGTGAAAGACGTGAAAAGATACTTCAGGCAGAGGGTGAAAAGAAGAGCGCCGTGCTTGTGGCAGAGGGTAAAAAGGAAAGCGCCATTTTGCAGGCAGAGGCGGCAAAGGCGGCGGCAATTTTGGCGGCAGAGGCCGATAAGGAGGCAAAAATTAAGGTTGCCGAGGGTGAAGCCGAGGCTATTAAAATTGTACAGCAGGCAAAGGCGGAGGGCATTAAAATGCTTAATGAATCTCAGCCCACAAAACCCGTTCTTACACTTAAAAGCTTTGATACATTTGAAAAGGTTGCAGACGGCAAAGCCACAAAAATTATTATCCCTTCCGAAATTCAAAACACTGCCGGTCTTTTAACCGCCCTTGCGGAAACGGTTAAAGCTCAGCAGCCACCAAAGCAATAATAACAAATTGTA
>CAYMAA010000068.1:0-9892 GCA_964388305.1 uncultured Lachnospiraceae bacterium
TGATGTTAAGGTAACAATTGGTTCCAAGAAAGTAGTAATTGGAGATAAAACCTATACTATGGATGTTGCACCATACATTCAGCCATCATCAAATTCAACCCTTGTGCCTTTAAGATTTGTCGCTTTGGCAATTTTGGGAGAAGATGTTGACGCCGCCGATACAAGCTCCGTAATCTCATGGGATTCCGCCAATAAAACCGCAACCGTCACGGTTGGAAAAGACGTAATTTCCTTTAAAGCGGGAAGCGGCAATATGACAGTAAACGGCGTTGAAAAAACTATGGAAAACGGCGTTAAGGCGGAAATCACCGATGGCAGAATGTACATACCGTTCAGAGCATTGGGCAAGGCTTTAGGTGTTGATGTGGACTGGGATGCATCAGCAAAAACAGCCATATATAAAATCAAATAAAACCCGGTGTAAATAAAATCAATACAAAAATTCCTCCGTTTTTACAGCGGAGGAATTTCCTTTTTTACAGCATAACTATGAAGTATGCGCAGCAAAAGCGGAGTATAATATACTTTACTGCCAAACATACATTTTTAAGCGGTATTTGTTAAAAGCCTGCGTCCTCGCCTACAAGAACAACCTTAATTCTGCCCTTAATACGGGAGTATCTGGTAATAACCTCCTGGCAGCAGATTGTACCGTTAAGGCAGTTTCCGCAAACGCCCGTAACGGCGCAGGGATTGTTAAGCCCCAGCCTTAAACAGTTGGGAGCCGCCGCCTCTCCTTTAACACGCTTTATGGCGCTTTCCACATCAGGCTCCGCCTTATTGAGAGATGTTATAAGTATAACGCTTTCCGGCCCGAAAATATAAGCCGCAACCCTATTGCCGTTTCCGTCAATATTAACAAGCTCGCCCGAATATGTAATTGCATTGGAGCTGCCTATATAGCAGTCGCAAAACATAGCCTCCTTATAAAATTTTTTGCTTTCCTCGGGAGATTTAATTGTACTTCTGTCCAACACATTATAATTACCGTTTTTTACAGCGTCAATAAGTCCGGTTTCCTTAATGCTTTCAGAGCCTCCCCAGCTTACACTTGCCCCTTTCGGAATAAGCTCCAAAGCCTTTTTAAGGGCATCCTTCTTTGTGGCGCAGTAAAACCCCTCCATATTTCTTTTTTCAAGTCCTTTAATAATTCTTGCCGCCAGCTTTTCCTTGTATTCGTCTTTAATTCCCATAATATCACCTCTAAAAATCTACAAGCTTAATTTAACATAATTTTCCAAAAGCTGTTCAAGTGTATCTCTCTTTCTTGTTAAAACCGCCTGTCCGTTTTCTCTTATAAATACTTCAGCCGGTCTTAATCTGTTGTTATAGTTGGAACACATGGAATGACCGTATGCTCCGGCATCTAAAATTCCCAAAACATCACCTGCCTTAATTTCAGGCAAAAGCCTGTCCTTCGCAATAATATCTCCGCTTTCGCAAATATTCCCCACAACGGTAATTTCCTCTTCATTAACGGGTCTTTCGCTTTTAGCGTAAACCTCTATATCATGATGGGAGTCATACATTGCAGGTCTTACAAGCACGTTAAAGCCAACGTCGGTTCCTGCAAATTTATGCCGCCCGTTATGCTTTACGCAGTGTACATCTGTCAAAAGAACACTGCTCTCGGCGGAAATATATCTGCCCGGCTCTATACGGAATGTAATTTCCTTTCCGTATTCCTTAACAAAGCCTTCAAAAACCTCATCTAACCATTCGCCGCAGCGTTTAAGGTCAAGCCTTGGCTGCCCCGACTGCTTTTTGTAAGGAATACCAAAGCCGCCGCCCAAATCCACAAAATCCAAATCATCAAACTGCTTTGCAATGTTAAGAATTGCCTGAGAGCCGTTAACGTATGGGTCTGCTTCCATAAATAACGAACCTATATGCTGATGAACCCCCGCAAGCTTAAGCCCGTAGCGTTTAAGCGCTTCCTTAACCTGCGGTATATATTCGGGATTAACGCCAAACTTTGTCTTTTTGCCTGCCGTTACAACCTTTTCATGATGCCCTGCGCCAATTCCGCCGTTAAAACGTACGGCAACCCTGCTGTTTGGGCAAACACTCCCGTACTGTTCAAGCTGCTCTATACTGTCCACACATACCAAAACGCCTTTTTCCGCCGCAAAAAGCATTTCCTCTCTGCTTACATTGTTTGTTATCATAAAAATATCCTCAGGCTTAAAGCCTGCCGCAAGCTCGGCGTAAATCTCCCCCGGGCTCATAGCGTCAACGTGCAAGCCCTCGCTTTTAACTATTTGCAAAAACGCAAGGCTTGTGTTTGCCTTTGCGGAAAACTGCGCCAAAAAACGGGGATAGCTTACAAGATTTTTCATCTCTCTGCATCTTTCCCTTATAATTCTTTCATTATAAACATATAGCGGACTGCCGTATTCTTCAATCAGACGGAAAACATCGTTTCCCTGAAAAAAGTTGAAATCATCTGTCACCCTGCCGTTCAATTTATACATAAAAACCACTCCTTGCCTATTGAAAAATCATTTGTAAAACTTTTTTACTCCATCTATTCTTGCGCTCATATTTAAAAGCATAAAATCCAAAATTGTTATTGCCGCCATTGCCTCTACCACAACTACGGCTCTCGGCACAACAATAGGATCGTGCCTGCCTTTTATAACAATCTGTTCGGGACTGCCCTCTCTGTTAATTGTCCATTGAGGCTTTCCAATGGAGGGTGTGGGTTTAAATGCCGCTCTGAAAACTATTTCGTCACCGTCACTCATACCTCCCAAAATGCCGCCGCTGTTGTTTGTTTTTTTTGCAGGCTTGCCGTTTTTAATAATAAAGCTGTCATTATTTTGAGAGCCTTTAAGCAGCGCCGCTCCAAAGCCTGCGCCAAACTCTATGCCCTTTACCGCTCCTATTGAAACTATGGCTTTTGCAAGGCTTGCGTCAAGCTTATCAAAAACCGTTTCTCCAATGCCGGCAGGTACGCCGTTAATTCTGCACTCAATAACTCCCCCTGCGGAGTCCGTTTCCTTAACAGCCGTATCCATAAGCTCAGACGCCTCAAAGGCTGCTTCACTATCGGGCATACAAAGCGGATTTTTCATAATTTCTTCTCTGTCAAATGTTTTTATTTCAATATTTCCAACAGACCTGGTGTAGGCGCAAATGTCTATACCCAACTCTTTAAGCGCCGCCCTTGCAACTGCGCCTGCGGCAACCCTTGCGGAGGTTTCTCTTGCGGAGGATCTTCCGCCGCCTCTGTAATCTCTAAAGCCATACTTGGCATCAAAGCCAAAATCCGCATGACCCGGTCTGTAAACATTCATAATGCTTCCATAATCTCCGCTGCGCTGATCCTCGTTATATAATATGAGAGAAATAGGTGTTCCGGTGGTTTTCCCTTCAAATACTCCCGAAAGTATTTCCACCTTATCCCCCTCGCTTCTTTTTGTTCCGTATTTAAAGCCGCCCGGCTTTCTTCTGTCCATATCCTGCTGAATAAGCTCTTCATTTAAGCCTACGCCTGCGGGGCAGCCGTCAATAACAACACCCAGCGCTTTGCCGTGGCTTTCTCCCCATGTACTTATTTTAAAAATATTTCCAAAAACCGATCCTGCCATATACATCATTCCTTTAAATTTATGTATTGTAATATTTGCCCTATTTGCCAAGCATATATTAATTAAAATCATTTTACCAAATTTTATACAATTAATCAATCTGTTTTTAATAAAAAAACACATCATTCCGATTAAAGCTTTGCCTTAAAAAAACACCGGTTAATCGGCGGTTGCTTAGCTGCATTTTAACAGGCGCTCTTCTTATTTTTAATGATGATTTAAAAAAATACTTGTTTTGAGTGTGCATAGATGTTAAAATGTATTACAGGCAGTTTTTTGGTTTATAAATTAATTTTTTGGAGGGTAATATGAACTATTTTACAATGCTTGTTACTTTTTTGGGGGGTATCGGTCTGTTTTTGTCCGGTGTTAGCTTAATGTCATCGGGTTTACAAAAGGTTGCAGGCAATAAAATGCGAAAAATACTGGAAATGCTTACCAAAAACAAGCTTGTGAGCATAGGTGTGGGTACTCTTGTTACGGCAGTAATACAATCCTCTGCGGCAACTACCGTTATGGTAATAGGCTTTATTAATGCAGGGCTTTTAAACCTTTCTCAGTCCGTAGGTATTATAATGGGCGCAAATATAGGTACAACCGTTACAGGCTGGATAGTTTCCGCATCAAGCTGGGGAGCATTTATGCAGCCTGACATTATGGGCCCCATAGCAATAGCCATAGGCGCAATAACAGGCATTTTTGTCAGCAAGGGCGCTATTAAGAGCATAAGCGAAATTGTTGTGGGTTTTGGTATGCTTTTTATGGGTATAGGCCTTATGAAAACCGGCGCCGAACCCTTAAGCCAACTTGAAATGTTTAAGGATATGTTTGTGGAGTTGGGGCAAAACCCGATTTTAGGTATTCTTGCAGGCGCGCTTTCCACGGCGATAATACAATCCTCTTCAGCCTCGGTAGGTATATTGCAGTCATTGGCTGTTACGGGAGCAGTCACCCTGAACAGTTCCGTATACATACTTATGGGTATGAACATAGGTACCTGCGTAACATCTCTCATCTCATCTGTAGGAGCTAACAGAAGCGCAAAAGCCGCCGCCTGCGTACACCTTTTGTTTAACGTAATAGGCTCGCTAATATTCAGCTTAATAGCATATTTCTACTTTATGTTTTTTGACGGCAGTCTGCATCTTGCTCAGCTTGTTGTTACCGAAACGGTAATTGCTGTTGTTCACACAGGCTTTAACGTGCTTAATACTGTTTTGTTCTATCCGTTTTCGGGTATTCTTGTAAAGCTTGCCGAAATTATGACAGCTAAATTTAAGGACGATAAGTATGACACAAATCTCGTTCATTTGGACGACAGACTTTTAAAAACACCGCCCATCGCCATAGAAAACTGTGTTAAAGAGATTGTGAGAATGGGTAAAATAAGCCTTGAAAATCTTACTCTTGCCTGCGACGCTTTGTTTGATCACGATAAAGAAAAAATTGAAAGTGTAGACAGCCATGAAAGCGGTATAGATATGCTGCAAACAGCCATTACAAAATATATGGTAAAGCTATGCAACTCCAAAAGCATAAGCTCGGAAGAAAATAAGGTTGTAACGGCGCTTTTCCATACGGTTAACGATATGGAAAGAATAGGCGACTACAGCGAAAATGTTGTGGAATCCGCTCAGTTTATGATAAAAGAGGGTTTGGAATTTAACGAGGTTCAAATCCACGAGTTAAGAAAAATGTGCGACAAATCCATTGACTGCGTTACCCATGCCCTTAATGCGTTGGAACACAACGATTACCCCAGTGTGGAAAAAACAATCAAGGAAGAGCAAACCCTTGATGACTTGGAGGCCCGTTACAGAAAAAGACACATTGAAAGACTTGCCGCCAATGATGTTGACCCTACAACAGGCGTAAGCTATTTGGACACATTAACCAATTTGGAAAGAGTCGGCGACCATGCCTTAAATGTCGCTCAGGTAGTAATGAAAAGATTTTTATAATACAAAACAGCCCCCTCCAAAACAACGGAGGGGGTTGTATTATTGTTTAGTTTTGTCCGTAATAGGCATTCGGCCCGTGTTTTCTTAAATAATGCTTATCAAGCAGCTCCTGCTGCATAGGCTTTATGCTTGGGCAAAGCATTTGAGCGTGCCAGTTCATAAAAGCAACCTCTTCCAGCACAACCGCATTATGTACCGCATTTTCGGGAGAGGTTCCCCATGTAAAAGGCCCGTGGCTGTGTACCAGAACAGCCGGTATTTCCATAGGGTCATTATCCCCAAAGGTTTCAATAATAACATTGCCCGTTTCAAGCTCGTAGCTGCCCCCTATCTCTTCGGGGGTCATCTTTCTTGTACAGGGAATTTCACCGTAAAAATAATCTCCCTGTGTAGTACCCAGCGGAATAATGCCCTGCCCCGCCTGCGCAAAGGCGGTTGCCCAGCGGCTGTGAGTATGCACTATGCCGCCAATTTCCTTATATCTGTTATAAAGCGCCAAATGAGTAGGGGTATCGCTGGAGGGTTTATACCTGCCCTCAACCCTCTCCCCTGTTTTAAGGTCTACCACAACCATATCCTCAGCTTTCATATCCTCGTATTCCACACCGGAGGGTTTTATAACCATAAGGTTTTTTTCTCTGTCCACACCGCTTACATTTCCCCATGTAAATGTAATAAGCTTATATTTGGGAAGCAGAAGATTAGCCTCCAAAACCTGTTTTTTTAAATTTTTAAGCATTTTAAATCACCTCAACAGCCTTTCTTTCAATTTCCAGTCCTTTAATATAGCTTTCCAAAAATTTGTTAAAGCCTTTAACATCAGCCTCATCCGGGTATTGACTAACTTCCTTTGCGTTTTTAAAAACACTGCCGCTTAAATATTCCTCAAGGCTTTCTCCGTCCTTTTTGTTTATCATATATCCCGCAAGAACAGCCATACCCCAAGGCCCGCCCTCACCTGCGGTTTCCATAACGCTTATAGGCACATTTAAAGCTCCTGCCATAATTTTTTGCCCTGCCAAAGGTGTTTTAAAAAATCCGCCGTGTCCGTACATTTTGTCAATGGAACACCCCTCCTTTGATAAAATGTTCATACCTATTTTAAGCGTTGCCAGCGCGGAGTAAAGCTGCGCCCTCATAAAATTTTCAAAATTCAGTCTGCTTTCGGGTTTTCTCACAAGCAGCGGCGCGCCCTTTTCAAAATCGGTTACTGATTCTCCCGAAAGATAGTTGTATAGCAATATTCCGCCGCCGTCCTTTTCACCGTTAAGAGCAGATGAAAACATAGCCTCGTAAACAGCTCCCATATCCGCCTGCTGACCCAAAGCCTGCAAAAAGCCGCTAAAAACCTTTGCCCATGCGTTTATCTCGTTTGTGCAGTTATTGCAGTGTACCATGGCAACAGGCTTTCCGCTTGGGGTTGTTACCATATCAATTTCTTTATAATATCCGTCAAGAGGCTTTTCAAGCACTACCATGGAAAATACAGAAGTTCCTGCGGAGGTGTTCCCCGTTTTTTCTCTTACGGAATTTGTTGCGGTCATACCCGTTCCGGCGTCACCCTCGGGCGGACAAAACGGTATGCCTGCCGCAAGCTCTCCCGAAGGATCAAGCAAAAGCGCCCCCTCTTTTGTTAAGGCGCCTGCCTGCTCCCCCGCCAACATAATTTTCGGCAAAAGCTCTTCCGCTTTTTTGGGGAAATTGCCCGTAAGCTCATTATAGCTTTCAAGCATTTTTTCGTCATAACAATTTTTAACGCTGTCTATGGGAAACATTCCGGAAGCATCGCCTATTCCCAAAACATTTTCACCTGTCAGCAGGTAATGCACATATCCTGCAAGAGTGGTTATGTGCGCAACCCCTTTAACGTGAGGCTCTTTGTTTAATATTGCCTGATACAAATGGCTTACAGACCACCTTTGGGGTATATTGAATTTAAACAGCTCCGATAGCCTTTCAGCCGCCTGCGCCGTGGTGGTATTGCGCCATGTTCTGAAAGGTGTTAAAAGATTGTAATTTTCATCAAAGGCCAAATAGCCGTGCATCATTGCGGAAATGCCTATACTGCCTGCCTTTGCAATACTCACTCCGTACTTCGCCTTTACATCGGCTTTAAGATTTGCATAGCATTGCCCAAGTCCCCCTTTTACGTCCTCAAGGCTGTATGTCCAATATCCGTTTTTTAAATCGTTTTCCCATGTAAAATCTCCCGAGGCTACAGGTGTACAATCCCCGTTTATAAGTACAGCCTTTATTCTTGTAGACCCAAACTCAATGCCTATGGAGGTTTTTCCCTCCTCAATTTGTTTTTTTATGTTTTCGTTCATTGCCTTGCCGCCTTTCCGTAAAATATTTTTTTCATTAATTTTATTTTAGCATATTGTCCCTTTCCCAAACAAGATGATTTTTTGGCAATTTTGTTAGTTTTTTTACTGTATTTCCTTTAAAAATGTGATATAATGAAGTAAACGGTAAAATTTGAAAAACAGTCAGCCTTGGGAGGTGCAAAAATGAGCTACGGCATTTTTTTGGCGGAAGATGAAATTATTGTGAGAAACGGTATAAAAAGGCTTATACCTTGGGAGGAATACGGCTTTGTTTTTGTGGGAGAAGCCTCCGATGGGGAAATGGCTCTGCCTTTAATCAGGCAGCTTAAACCGGATGTGGTTTTTACGGATATAAAAATGCCTTTTATGGACGGCTTGGAGCTTTCGGCGCAAATTAAAAAGGAAATGCCCAATATAAAAATTGTAATATTCAGCGGCTATGATGATTTTAAATACGCAAAAAAAGCAATGAGCATAGGCATAACCCATTATCTTTTAAAGCCTGTTTCAAAAGAGGATTTAGTAAACACTCTTAAAAAAATCGCCTCTCAGCTTGAAGAGGAAAAGGTTAAAAACGATTACTACTCAAAATTTGAAAGGGAAATTCAAAGCTATGAGCAATACGGCAGAAGAATGTTTTTTGAACAGCTTGTTTCGGGAAAATATAATAAAAGCGAAGCCGAAAAGCTTGGCATAAGCATTGCTGCGCCGTGGTACAATATTGTGCTTTTCAGAGTAGGCCCTCTCATTTCCGAGGAGGTATATTCCGAAAAGGGAGCGGATATGCAGGACGAGGTTCAAAAAGTGTTTTATGAAGAAAAAAACTGTTTCCTTTTCAGAGAAAACATAAACAGCTTTGCCGTTCTTGTTATGGCAAATACAAAGCAGGAGGCGGAATCCTACGCAAGCGCCTGCGCCAACAAGCTGAGAGATGTTTTCAAGCAAAGAGGCATTGGCGGTTGGGACGTTGTAACGGGAACTGCCGCAGACAGTGTGGAAAACATTAAAAAAAGCTATATGGCGGCATCTAAGGCATTGCTGAAGTGCTATACAAGCATTTTGGATAAAACCCTTGAAATAAGCGCCGTAAAAGCCTCCTCCCAAAGCCAGAATATCATAATAAGCTTTTTAAAAACAGGAAAGCCCGAAGAAGCGGAAGCCTTTACGGATAATTATATGAAAAGTATAGGAATTGACAATATGCAGTCAGTGCTTTTCAGGCAATATATTATATTAAATGTCCAGTTTACCGCCGCCGCCTTTTGCCGTGAGCTTAATTTGGGAGAAAACACTCTTTTCGACAACCTTAACACAAGCTCGGATTTTATGGAAAGTATGCAGTCCTACGAAAAATCCCGTTTATATATGATAAATATAATAAAAACCGTTATGAATTTAAGAAACGAAAAAGCCGTGGGAAAGTATAAATCCATTGTCAGAGATGCGATTAAATATATTGAAGAAAACTATTCCGATGAAAACATTTCCCTCAACTCCACCGCAAGAAGCATTAACATAAGTCCGTCCTATTTAAGCTCGGTTTTCAGCAGAGAGGTGGGAAAAACCTTTGTGGAATTTCTTACAGGCATAAGAATGGAAAAGGCCAAAAAGCTCCTTGCCTATACGGATAAACGCTCCTCTGAAATCGCTTACGAGGTTGGCTACAGCGACCCTCATTACTTCAGCTTTCTTTTCAAAAAAACTCAGGGCATAAGCTCACGGGCATACCGCAGTGAAAGGCAGGGTTTGAGTAATTGAAAAATAAAGATAAAGACTCCTTCATTAAAAATTATATGAAAAAAATATCCCTTTCAAAACAGCTCGCAATTATGATGGCATCTGTTTTTGTGCCTGTAATTATTTTCTTTCTGGTATTAATTGCTCTTGTTGCCGCTCAAAACAGCCGTTACTCCAAAATGCTTAGAAATGTTACCGTTGCGGGAGAGTTCGGTATGGACTTTAAGGACAATATAGACCTTAATATGTATTATTACATTATAGGCAACCCTGC
>CAYMAA010000069.1:0-9799 GCA_964388305.1 uncultured Lachnospiraceae bacterium
CTCAATGCAAGCCAAAAATTTCTTTAAGCATATCAAAGCTTTTAAAGCTCACATCAACCTGTTCTTCCATAAGGCGGTTTCGTACTTTTTCTATTTCTTTAAGCGCCCTGTCCGACACTTTAAAATTAAATGTTTTATCAACAGCAGAATTTGATATGTAATTTAACGCTTTAACGCATCCGCAGGATATTTTAAAGCCATCTCCGTTATACCCTTCGCCGCAGCTTTCGCACAAAAGTCCCTCTTTTATCGCAAAGCCCTCAGCCTCAAGCCTTTTTCCGCATTTGCGGCATTGCCTGAAATCAGGCAGCATACCGCTTAAGCTCAAAAATTTAAGCTCAAAGGCATAAACATTCAAAAGCGGAGATGTGCCGTCCTTTTCCGTTTGCTTTAAAAACCTCAAAAACAAAAGCATATAATCGGAGCAGTCCGTTCCCTCATATATCATTTTACAGCAAAATTCGGCAGCGTATGCCGCCGCCGTCATTTTATACAAATCCTTTCTCAGTCCGTAAAAGCTATCAATAAGCGCCGCCGAGCTTACCGAGGGATATTTCCTTGCCACATACACAACAAAGTCGGAGTAGGCAAAAAGCTCGCAGCTTGCCAGATACTTGCTCTTTGCCCGTCTTGCCCCTCGTGCGGAAACGGTCATCTTTCCCCGTTCCTTTGTAAGCAGCGTTATAATTTTGTCACTTTCCCCCACACTAACCTCTTTTATAACAACGCCTCTCACCTTTTCGGTACTCATAAACCCGTCAGCTCTCCCTCTTTTGTCTGCCTGCCTGTTTCACATTCATTGTTTCCTGCCTTTTCAAATTCCTTATATCCCAAAAACGCATCTATGCTTCCGCTTTTTAAAAATAACTTCCAAAGTAAATTTTTCATATATATAAACCCCGCTTGTTTTCTTAATTATAATCATATTTTTCGCACTGCGCAAGGTTTATATACCTGTCAAAAACTGTCGTAGCGAACAGTAATTTTTCACTTGACAAATCAAAAAAAATTTCTCTCTCTTTAATATAAAGCCTTTCAAAAAATACTGCCCTTAAAAATTATGTCTGTTTTTAACTAAATTTGCTTACGATTATACCCAAACTCCCTCAGCCTGTTTTCATTATCACGCCAGTCCTTTTTAACCTTTATCCATAGCTGCAAATTAACCCGTCCGCCAATAAATCTTTCAATGTCGGCTCTTGCTCTGCTGCCTATTCTTTTAAGCATACTCCCCTGCCTGCCTATAATAATGCCCTTGTGACTGTCCTTTTCACAAAAAATGTTTGCGTTTATATCCGTAATGCCGCTATCTCCACGCTTTTTCATATCCGTAACCTCAACGGCAATTCCATGAGGTATTTCTTCATTTAAAAGCTGTAAAGCCTTTTCTCTTATAATTTCCGCCGCAATCTGCCTTTCGGTCTGATCCGTTATCATATCCTCGGGATAATACATCGGGCCTTCGGGCAGATTGTTTTTAATTACCTCCAAAAGCAAATCCCTGTTTTCCCCCTTAACGGCGCAAACGGGTATAATCTCCTTAAAGTCATAAACCCGCCTGTAGCTGTCCATAACCTTTAAAAGCTCTGTTTTTTCAACGGTATCAATTTTGTTTATTATAAGAAAAACAGGTGTTTTAACATTTTTAAGCCTTTCAATAATAGCCATATCCGATGCTTTAATTTCTTCATAAGGCTCAATAACGTACATTATCATATCAACCTGTTCAAGAGCCGTTTCCGCCGCCTTAACCATATAATCTCCCAGCTTGTTTTTTGGCTTGTGCAGTCCCGGTGTATCCGTAAAAACCGCCTGAAACTCATTTGTTGTAAGTATTGTAAGAATTTTATTCCTTGTAGTTTGAGGCTTGTGGCTCATAATGGCAAGCTTTTCCCCCACAAGCAAATTCATAATAGTGGATTTTCCCACATTGGGTCTGCCTATAATAGACACATACCCTGACTTAAATTTATTTTCCATAGTTAATTCTCCGTTTTATTTTCATTGCGCAGCTCGTCAATTCTTTTTCTTAAAGCCTTCATATCCTCCCATGCAAACCGTTTTTTGCTTTCATCACGCAAAAGCGCCGATGGGTGAAATGTAGCCATAAACTGCACGCCTTTTTTACAGTACCATTTTCCTCTGTCCCTTGTAATTGCAAAGCTTGGCGTAATTAATGCCTTCGCCGCAATTCTGCCCAGGCATACAATAATTTTCGGCTTTATAAGCATAAACTGACACCTTAAATATTTAATGCAAACCTCCTGCTCGTCAGGCAAAGGATCCCTGTTTTGAGGCGGTCTGCACTTAACCACATTTGCAATGTATACATCCTGCCTGTTTAGTCCTATTGCCCCAAGCATTTTGTCCAACAGCTGCCCTGCCGCTCCAACAAAAGGCTCTCCCTGCATATCCTCGTTGTATCCCGGGCCTTCTCCCACAAGCATAACCTCCGCCTGTTTATTTCCCGTTCCCACAACCACATTGTGCCGCCCCTCGCAAAGCCTGCACCTGTGACAGTTTTTTGCAATGCTTTCAAGCTCTTCCCAGCTTATCATCTTTTTAACCCCATTTTGTTTAAAATTTCTTCCTGCCTGCCAAACATAATACGCTCCTCTTCCTTATTTAAGTGGTCATACCCCATAAGGTGCAGCATACTGTGAACAGTTAAAAAGCCTAACTCCCTTTTTAAACTGTGTCCGTATTCCTCCGCCTGCTCCTTTGCTCTGTCCACACTTATAACAATGTCCCCCAACGGCACAGCGTTGCCGCTAAAGTCCGTTTCTTCCTCTCCGAAATTTATCATGGGAAACGACAACACATCAGTTGCCCTGTCAATACCCCTGAATTTAAGGTTCAGCCTGTGTATTTCGGCGTTGTCCGTAAGCGTAAGCCCCACCTCCACATTGGAACTGAATTTCTCATACTCCAAAGCCGTATTAACGGCGCATTCAAACATTTCAGCCAAATCCTCAGTAACGTCAAAATCCGTTTTATTTTCAAAAAGCAGTATCATTCACTCCCCTCCTGCCCCTGTTTTTTGCTGTCCTCGGGGTAAGCAATCCTTGTGTGGTACATTCCTTTAAGTATACCCAGCATAGACTTCTGTATAATTGTCAAATCCTTTATGGTAAGACCGCTGTCCGTAAGCTGCCCGTCCGCAAGCTTATCGTTTACAATTTTTTTAACAAACTCCTCCAAATGCGCAAGCTGCTCTTCATTGTTTGAAGATTTAAGGCTCTTAACCGCCGCCTCCGTAGTGTCCGCAATCATAATTATGGCAGATTCTCTAAACTGAGGTATTCTGCAAGGATACCTGAAATCCTGCTCCTTTATCTCTCTGGTTACTTTAGGGTTGTTTTTTGCCTCATAGTAAAAATATTTAATAAGTCCCGTTCCGTGATGCTCAAAAATAATATCTCTTATAATCTCAGGCAGCTTGTATCTTTTGGCAATCTCCACACCGTCAGTAACGTGCCTTTTAATAATGCCCGCGCTTGTAAACGGATCAATATAATTGTGGGGCGACTCGTGTACAATGTTCTCTGTAAAATACTGCGGATTGTTCAGCTTTCCAATATCGTGATAATATGCCCCGACCCTTGCAAGTGTGGCATTCGCTCCAATGTCATAAGCCGCCGTTTCCGCCAGATTTGCCACAATAAGGCTGTGGTGATAAGTCCCCGGCGCTTCCAGCATAAGCCTTTTAATAAGCTCCTTGTTGGGGTTAATAAGCTCCGCAAGCCTTATGTCGGAAACAATTCCGAAAAGACTTTCCCAAATGCTTAAACTGCCGACAGATAAAATTACATATATAAAAGATACAAAAACGGTAATTCCCGCCTGCATAAACATATCAAGCTCAGGTCTGCCGCTTTCCATGGCTTTAATGCCAAGCATAACAACACCGCTTAAAACCGATGCGAAAAATCCTCTGTAAATACCCCTGCTTCTGTCCTTTGAAGGGCACATCATAAGCACAAAAATATGACCGCTTATAATATAATACAAAAACATTTCCGCATCACTGCCCATAATAAGCATACAAATTGCCGTAACAACAGGTATACATATAAGAGCAATTCCCGTTGAAAGAAGAAGTGTTGTAATAATCAAAAACATAGGTATGGGTATAAAGGCATAATATTTCGGAGAAATGCAAAGGGTGGCAAGCATTAAAATAATATATAATGTCGCAAGCAAAAGTCCTTCGTTGCCCTTTAAAATTTTTTTGCGGTTAAAATTCATAAAATATAGCAAAATACCCAAAAATATAAGTGTTATAAGCACACACTTGCCCAAAAACGGCAAAGCGTTAAAGCTGCCCTTTTGCTTAATAAAGCCGCAGGCCTCCAATGCGTGATAGGCTTCTTCCGTAATAATTTCGTTTTCTCCCACAATTTTTTGGTTTTTCTGAATAAGCACAGGGGCAATGCCATCTGCTGCGGCGTTTTTGGCTTTTTCCGTTGCTTCCTCGTCAACAACAACGTTTTCTTCAAGCACACTGTCTATAATATGGAAACAAATATCTGCGTATTCCCCCTCAATATCCTCATTTTCAAGCCTGCTTTCAATTTCCGTAAGGCTGCCCTCACGGCTTGTAACGCCTTCGTCAAAGGCATCGGATAAAATTGTTTCAACAATGCTTTCAAGCCTGTTCAAACGCATCTGGGAGGATTTTTTTAAAAGCTCCGTTTCATTTTCGCTTAAAATTATATCGTCATCCTTCTCGGCAGCTTGTCCTCCCGTTTCTGCTTCCGTCTGTCCGTCGCCGTTTTCAACGCTTGCAATGCTTTCAAAAAACTCCTTTGTTTTTTTAAGCGCGTTTTCCTTAATATCGTTGTTTTCTATGTAAACAGCGCCCGTTTCGTCCATAGCCGCTTTACGCAGCTTTTCCGTTTCAAATGTGTTTTCGGTAGTAGCCGCCGCAACATAGGTCTTGTTTGAAACCGAGCCGATTTTAATATCTGCGCCCGTGTTTAAACCGTAGGTGGAAAAAATAATTATAATGGTAACAAAATATGCCGCCGAAAGAAAAATAATGTCAGCTATTTTACTGCTGTCCGCCTTGCTCTTTTTCATTTTGTATATCTCCTGTTGCTGCTTCTGCCGCTTCTTCCCCCGCGCTCCAAACGGCTTAGCCTTTTCTGCTCTTCATTTGCTTTTGTTTTCTCAAATTTTTCATAAGCTTTAATAATTCTCTGTACCAAAGGGTGCCTTACAACGTCCCTGTTTGTAAGCCTTTCAATGCCAATTCCGTCAACCCCGTCCAAAATGCCCACAGCCTCCAAAAGACCCGATTTCTTTCCTCCGGGCAGATCTATTTGAGTTGTATCTCCCGTAATAACCGCCTTGCTGCCAAAGCCTATTCTTGTTAAAAACATCTTCATCTGCTCGGGAGTGGTGTTTTGAGCCTCGTCAAGCACAATAAAGGAGT
Source organism: uncultured Lachnospiraceae bacterium (assembly GCA_964388305.1). Taxonomy (GTDB): domain Bacteria; phylum Bacillota; class Clostridia; order Lachnospirales; family CAG-274; genus JAJQCI01. The sequence goes on from CAYMAA010000069.1 coordinate 5,438, forward strand.
TGTCCAGCGTTCTGCCTCTCATATATGCAAGCGGCGCCACCTCAATAGCTCCCTTTTCCATATTCTTCGCAAAGGCTTCCGCCCCCATAATTTCATATAAAGCGTCATATAAAGGTCTTAAATAAGGGTCAACCTTGTCCTGTAAGTCCCCGGGCAAAAATCCAAGGCTTTCTCTTGCTTCAATGGCAGGTCTTGTAAGAATAATTCTGCTTACCTCGTGGTTTTTAAATGCGGTAATAGCCATTGCCATTGCCAAATAGGTCTTTCCCGTACCGGCAGGCCCTATTCCAAAAATAACCGTGTTTTTTCTTATGCTTTCAATGTACTTCAGCTGACCTAATGTTTTAGGCCTTATGGCTCTTCCGGCAACCGTTGTGCAAATCATATCCGAGCTTATTCTCTCCACCTGTTCAGGCTCTGTTTGCGTCAGCTCCTCACTGTAATAGTCAATCATCTGCCTGTCAATGGCGTTCCCCTTTTCAGCCTCGTGCATAAGCACCTCTAACAGCTTAACCGCCCTTTCAGCTCCGTTTCCGCTAATAACCACTTCTCCGTCTCTGTTTACAATTTTAACATCATACTTTTCTTCAATGTATTTTATGTTTTCGTCAAAACTTCCAAAGGTAACGGAAATTATTTTATTCTCCGCCTCTATTTTGTATCTCTCCATCTGTTTCTTCCCTTTCGTACTTTTTGAAAACACCTATCTGCCTGTTTACAACAACCTCCGCCGTAACAAACAGTCCTTTTTCGTTTTGTTTAAAAGCAATTTTTTTGTCAAGCACGCTGCTGCCTGCGTCATATTTATTAATAATCTCGGCAGTAACAATTTTTCCCGCCTTAGCCTTTGCCTGCTCCAAATTAAGCCTGCGTTTTTCATAATCATAAGGAATATACTCCGTTTTTGTAACAATAAAAGGCAAATAAATGTCATTCCATAGCCTTAATTGATCCTTGCTCTCTATTTTATCACATTTTTTAATATTTGTACCATTTTTATTGCAATTTATTGAAAAATTTTTATTAAAAATATTTATGGCATACATTTTTCTGCTTTTGCTGTAATATTTTTTAACACTTTCCTCAAACGGCACCTCAAAGCTGTACTTTTCAGTAACTCTTCCGAATACTTCTCCCTCTGCTCCCGCCGCCTTTGTTCCTAAAACCTCCTGCTCCGCCTTAATGTCCACGTCCCCGTTTATAAGCATATCCCCTGCATTAACCGCCATTCCCTCCTTAACAACGGGTTTGCCGCTCCTAACCGTAACCTTAGTTATTATTGCCTTGCTGTCGGAAACAATGTCACAAAGTCCCGTATTGCTTTTTTCCCCGTCCTTTGGTATGGTTTCCGATACGGCAATCAATGCCCTTGTTCCGCTAATGCTTACAGAAACGAAAGAAATATCCTCAAATTCATTTTTTATGCTCTTTTCAAGCTCGTTTGTATCTATGAGGGATTTTTTAACACCGTATTTCAAATTGTTTTCCCCGCAAAAATCCAAAATTTTTCCTGTTGGCACACGCAAATTCCCTCTAACCTCCACAAGCCATATAAACCTTGTTGCGGTAAGTAAAAATAAACAAAAAAACAACGCCCCTAACGTAAAAACACACTTGACCCTAACCTTTCCTAAAAATACAGGTAAACCCTTTTCATAAATCACTTCGCAAACGCACCCTGCTTTGCGGCACATACCGTCAATTCTTTTAATGTCATGCCTTAAAGCCTTAAACCTTATGCCGCCGTAAACAGCCTTAACATCTGTGGCTGAAAGTCCCCCGTTCTTTACCATGTTAATAACTCTTCCGCAGCTAAATCCCCTAATATAAATTTCAGCATATCCAAAAATAAAAAAATATATCCTCAAAAGCATATATAACCTCACTCAACCTCTATTCCGATAATCCGCCCCTTTATTTTTATATCATCTCTCTTAACGTGTTCCAAACTAAGCTCCTCTCCCCTTATGCTCACAAAACCCGCCCTTGCCAAAACCCTTACTTCCTCCCTTTCAACCGTAATTATCCTTTTATAATTTTCTATTGTAACGCTTTCTTTCCCTTCCATTATAATCAGGGGAAGATCCATAATAACCTCTTTCGGCATATCCAAGCCTGCCGCCAATATTCTCTTAAACACCCTTCCCCCTCCAAATAAACCGCCTGCAATAAATATATGCCCCCTGTTTTCCCAATATAACCGCCGCCAAATCAAAACCTCAATAAAAAAGCCGCCTGCGCCGTTTTTTAAAATTTTTTTATTTCTCATTAACCGGCATTTTTCTTCTCAGACGGGATTTCATTGTAAATTCAACTGTGGAATTTACTTTGAGAATTTACAAAAAAATTATATTTTTCTATTGACAAAATATACAAGTAGCATTATAATTAAATTGTAGTTAGTTTGAGCTAATTGTCATTAGCCTTTGCTAATATTTATGGGCGGGTCTGTAATATTATTTAGATGTGTCCATAAGCAATATAGTGTGCAGGGTTAAGCTTTTGCAGCAATAAGGAGGTAATATGATGCCATTAACATTTGTATCACCGGGCGAAACCAAGCTTATTAAAAGCTTGCGCGGAAAAGATGAAACACGTCATTTTTTGGAAAGCCTTGGCTTTGTTCCCGGCAGCGAGGTTTCTGTTGTTGCTTCTTCCGGAGGAAATGTTATTGTTCAAATAAAACAATCCCGTGTTGCTATAAGCAGAGCCATGGCAAATAAAATAATGATAGGAGATTAAATATGAAAACTTTAAAAGATGCAGCAACAGGCTCTACGGTTAAGGTTGTTAAGCTCAACGGAAGCGGAGCCGTAAAACGCAGAATTATGGAAATGGGCATTACAAAAGGCGTTACAGTTACAGTCCGCAAGGTTGCTCCTTTAGGCGACCCTGTTGAGGTAACTGTACGAGGTTATGAGTTAAGCCTGAGAAAAGCCGATGCCGAAATAATTGAAGTGGAATGATCCGTCATTATTTTTGGTACGGCAAATTTTTTAAGCATAGGTTAGCCATAAACAACAAATGTTTGCATACAGCAACTTTATGCAAACGGCAACAAATAAATTATTTTTATAAAAAGGAGAATTAAAATGGCAATTAAAATAGCGCTGGCAGGAAACCCTAACAGCGGAAAAACAACACTTTTTAATGCGCTTACAGGCTCCAACCAGTTTGTAGGAAACTGGCCCGGAGTTACTGTGGAAAAAAAGGAGGGCAGGCTTAAAGGCAAAAAGGACGTTATAATAACCGACCTCCCGGGAATATATTCCCTTTCACCCTACACCTTGGAGGAGGTTGTTGCCCGTAACTACCTTGTTAAGGAACACCCCGATGCAATTTTAAATATTGTGGACGGAACAAACTTAGAGCGTAACCTGTTTTTAACAACTCAGCTTACAGAGCTTGGCATACCCGTTGTTGTTGCCGTAAATATGGCGGATATTATAAAAAAGAACGGCGACAAAATTAATTCCTCCGCCCTTGCAAAGAGCTTAGGCTGCGAGGTTGTGGAAATTTCCGCCCTTAAAGGCACAGGCATAGATGAAGCGGCTGAAAAGGCTGTTAATGCGGCAAAAAGCGGCAAAAGCTTTGCACCAAGCATTAAATTTTCCAATGATGTGGAAAAGGCTATTGATGAAATCAGCCAAAAATTATCATCAGTTGATGAACCTCAAAAGCGTTTTTGCGCCATAAAGGTTTTTGAACGTGACAGCAAAATAAGCGAAATTATAGGAAAAGTGCCCGATACGGAAAAAATAACGGCGGATGTTGAAGCAAAATCAGATGATGATGCGGAATCAATTATTACAAATGAAAGATACGAATATATTGCATCTGTTATAAATAAGTGCTATACTAAAAAGAACAGAGGCGGTCTTACTCTTTCAGATAAGATAGACAAAATTGTTACAAACCGTATACTTGCACTTCCCATATTTGCGGTTGTTATGTTTATAGTTTACTACATAAGCGTAACCACAGTCGGCGCAATAGCTACGGACTGGGCAAATGACGGCGTTTTCGGTGACGGATGGCATCTTTTCGGAATTGGCACATCTGCCTATGAAGAAGATGCTGACGCTTACTCCGAGGCTATGAACACCGTTACGGCTTTTATAAACTACGGCGATGAAAACGGTTACGACACTGAGGAGGCTGCCGCCGTATTGGAGGAAGAAGAAATTGACGCGCAAAAGGCAGAGGAAGCTCTTACCGCTTATGCGGACAATTTTTCGGAAGCTCCTATTGATGTATCCTTTGAAACAGAGGACGAGGAAACTCTTGAAACAGGTGTTGAAACCTTAGAGGCAGTAAACAAAACAACTCTTACAGATGCCATTTCGGCGCTTAGCGGATATG
>CAYMAA010000070.1:0-9741 GCA_964388305.1 uncultured Lachnospiraceae bacterium
CTCCCATGGTACACTGGCCTGAGGTTATGATGACTTACGACAGTAAAGATAAAATACTTTTTTCCGCAGACGCTTTCGGAAAGTTTGGAGCATTGGATACGGACGAGGACTGGGCTTGCGAGGCAAGAAGATATTATATGAACATTGTGGGAAAATACGGCGCGCAGGTTCAGGCAGCGCTTAAAAAAGCAGCAGCATTGGATATTGCCGCAATTTGCCCCCTGCACGGGCCTGTTATTAAAGAAAATATTGCTTACTATGTTAATAAATATGATATTTGGAGCAGCTACAAGCCGGAGGACGAGGGCGTAACCGTAGTTTACGGCTCAATTTACGGCGGCACTGCCAAAGCGGCGGAAAAGCTGGCGGAAATTATAAGAGCAAAGGGTGTTAAAGCATCGGTATTTGATTTGGCAAGAGATGATATGGCTGAAGCCATTGAGGACAGCTTCAGATACGGAAGGCTTGTTGTGGCGTCTGTTACATACGACGGAGGCTTAATGCCATGTGTTGAGGACTATCTGCACCATCTTAAAATTAAAAGCTTCCAAAGCAGAAGAGTTGGATTTATTGAAAACGGCACATGGGCGCCCATGGCGGGCAAGCTTATAAAGGCTTATTTTGAGGGAATGAAAAATATAACTGTTTGCGAAAACAATGTAACAATCAAGTCTGCGCTTAAAGACGAAACAGCTCTTGAAAAGCTTGCGGAGGACATTCTTTCCGATTAATTGAGTATTGCGGAACAGTTCAATTTATTGTAAAATCAGAATATAGTTTATTAATGAAAGTTACACATATAGCACATACAGCATAAATCGGGAGAGGTGATGAGATGGCCGGCAAAAAAGACAGTAAAAACACAAATAACAGCGGTTACTCCCGCAACAAAAGAACATCAGCGTCGGATAAAATTGCTGAACAGAGGAGAAGAAAAACAGCCTTGGAGGATTTTCAGTCCCCCAGACTTTCGGGCGGCAAATCATCTAACAAAACACCAAGGCTGAGTACAAGAAGCAACGGGGCAAGCTCCCTAAACGGCTCAGCTGCGAGAAGCCGCACTGCATCAAACCGCACTGCGTCAAACCGTAGTACTACGGCAAGCCGCAGAAAATCAGAAAACAGAAACATTCAGGTAATAGGCGGAACAGGTTCAGGCAGCTATGTAAGCAAAAAAAGCGTTACAAGACCCATTTTCAGTAAAAAGAAAACAGGCATTAGCGGCGGAAAGATTGCCGTTGGAGTTGTTGTTCTGTTTTTTGTAATAGTTGTTTTATTTATGCTTACAAATAAAAACGGCGTAGAGGTGTTTGTAGACGGTAATTCCATGGGTATTGTTTTGGACAAGGATTTTTCGGAAGAATACATTAAAAGCACCTGTTCGGCAAAGTTAGTTGCCAATTTAGGTACAAATGTACAAATAACAAGCGAAATTAAAGCAAAAAAGGTTCACACAAGCAAAAACAATGAAAAGGTTGCCACAAGCGATTATATGACAAAAACAATTACTGACGCTATAACCTATAATGTGGAGGCTACAGTAATTTCCGTAAATGGCAAAGAAATGGCTATTGTGGCAAATGAAGAGGCTGCTCAGTCCGTGCAGGATCAAATTCTTTCCGGGCATAAGCTTTCGTACATTGCGGATACAAGCTCCATTGTAGAAGGGCCTGAAATACAGGGCATAGAGCTTTCCACAAAATATGTTGACGGAAGCGAAATTATGACTAACGATCAGGCTTACGAGGTTCTTAACAGCACAAAAACCGAGCAAAAAACATACATCATTCAAGCAGGAGACAGCTTTGGCACGGTTGCCTCTATGTACGGTGTATCCACAGCGGAGGTTCAGGCGGCAAATCCTAACCTTGACCCTGCGGCGCTTTGTGTCGGCGATGAAGTAAAGGTTAACGCTACTGTGCCTGTTTTGGATATAAAGGTAGTTACACAAACCATTGATAAAAGCAGCGGATCGTCAGTTGTAGTAAAAACAACTTATATTAACGGAGTGGAAACGGATTCCTCTGCCTTAAACAGCAATGATGATACGGAAAACAATAACGATACGGAAAGCAATAATCCAACGCCAAGCTCAAACTACAGTGATGATGAGGATATTGCGGATAAGGTTGCTCAGGACGGAGGCTCGTATTAAAAACTTTAAACCCCGCTGTAAATTTAAAACTTACAGCGGAATTTTTATCGAGCTTTAGCAGGCGGAGAGAGCCCCATGATAAGAAATTATACAAAAGAGGACAAAGACAGTGTAAAAGCGCTGTATAAAAATAATGCGGTAAATAAATTTGAACAGCATACGGTAAGCGTTTTTCTTTCCGTTTTTAAGGACTGCTGTTATGTTTATTATGACGGAAATGCGCTTATCGGCTTTATAGGCGCTGTGGGTGCGTTTGAGGAAGATACTGTTTATGTTTATTCCCTTAATGTGGAAAAATCCTATAAAAGACTTGATGTTGGTATGCGCCTTATTGAAGCGGTAGTGCTTAAAGCGCATAACCTTGGCTGTAATAAGCTTGCCTTTTCCATAAAAATGGGAAATGATGAGGAAATGGCGCTTTTTAGGAAAATCGGCAAAAAGTTTAACACAAAGCCTCATTTTATAGGTAATTTTGTAAATTCGGAATTTGTGGACGTTATATATAAGCTGGATTTGGGAAAGCGCTGAGTATGAATATCATTAGCTGCCATAAATCATCAGGTTTCTTATGGCTTGATAATAGGAAATTGGAAGATTATTATGGCGATTGAGTTATAGAGAATAATGAGAAAACCGGTCAAGAATATAGGCGCTTTGTTATTGTTTGAATATTGTAATATACGCAATAAAAGCACCTGTTTTTAACGTAGTCCTCGCAGGCGGCAAAATTGAAGCCGCTGTATGTCAAAAAACCGTAAATGTCACAGACTGATGAAGAATATACTATAATTATAAACGGGATCGCAAAATTAATCAGCGGCATTAATAAATTTCAGGAGGGAAGCACAGGCTTATGACTGATTTGACAGGAAGAAAGATAATTATTACCGGCGGAACAAGCGGAATGGGAGAGTCTTTGGTAAAAGCTTTTCCCTCATTGGGAGCAAAGGTGGTTTTTTGGGGCAGAAATACTGTAGCCGGAGAACGTCTGGTTAAAGAAACGGGCGCAGCTTTCATTAAAGCTGAGGTTACTGACAAAAAAACGGTTGACAATGCCATGAAAAAGTCTGTTGATATTTTGGGCGGAGCAGATGTTTTTATTCATGCGGCAGGAATTGCCCCCGGCGGGCCTGCGGAGGATATTACCGAAGAAACATGGGAAGCCGTTATGAAAACAAATGCAACAGGAACATATTTCACCAATACATCCGTATTTCCGTATATGAAGGAAAAAGGAGGACATATTATCAATTTCACCAGTGCGGGCGGTATTCAAGGCTATAAAGGGAAAGCGGCTTATGCCGCCAGCAAGGGAGCCGTTACCGCATGGACACGGTCTGTTGCGTTGGAATGGGCAAAATATAACATTAGAGTGAATATGATTGCTCCGACAATTTGGACGCCAATGTATGACAAAACCCGTGCCGCCATGACGCCCGAGCAGCTAAAGGCGCATGATGCTTATATGGCATCAGCCATACCCTTGGGCGGAAGGCTTGGCGACAGAGAAAAGGATTTTGCGCCAATTATGGCGTTCCTCGCAAGCGAAGATGCGCATTATCTGACAGGTCAGGTAATTTGCATAGACGGCGGCACACTTATGATGCGTTAGCTGATAAAGCCTTATATACCGCCAATAATAAGTGATAATAAAAAAAACAGCTATATAGGTGAAAAACCAAATATAGCTGTTTTTGTTATATAATATTTATTTAAGCCTCGGCGCTTTTAGGTGCGGCAGGCTTTTTTGCGGGAATATTTACCGTAATAACCGAGCCGTCATCGGCAAACTTTTTAATGGCCTTTGTGGGGCATTTTGCCGTACATATTCCGCAGCCCACACACTTGCTGTAATCTACCCTTGCAAGGAATTTATCAATTACAACAGCGTCCTTAGGACAGCTCTTTGCGCAAAGCGAGCAACCCATACAAGCATTGGAGCAGTTGTCCTTGCTTATCTTAGGCATATCGTGAGAGTTGCACTGCACCTTAACCTTAGCCTTGTAAGGAACAAGCTCAATAAGGTTTTTGGGGCAGGCTTTAATACAAGCTCCGCAGGCAACGCATTTGTTTTTGTCTACAACAGCAACGCCGTTTACTACCTTAATTGCTCCAAAGTTACAAGCCTTAACGCAGTTTCCGTCGCCCAAACAGCCGTAGCCGCACATTTTGCTGCCGCCTGCAAGGTTTGCCTCCATAGCGCAGTCGTCAATTCCAAAATAGTCATACTTCTGCTTTGCGGCGTCACAATTGCCGTTGCACTTAACAAAAGCCACCATTTTATCTCCTGCCGCAGCTTCAACACCCATAACTGCCGCAACCTTTTCAGCCGCAGCCGCGCCGCCGACAGGGCAGGCATTTACAGGCGCATCGCCCTTAACAATAGCCTCTGCCAAAGCGTCACAGCCTGCATAGCCGCAGCCGCCGCAGTTAGCTCCCGGCAGGCACTCTCTTACCTTAGGCACCTTTGGGTCTGTTTCCACTTTAAACTTTATTGCCGCAAATCCGAGGAAAGCGCCGAAAACAACACCCATTCCTCCTATACTCAATACAGGATAAAGAATACTGTTAATATCCATTTTTCGCCACCTCCGTTACATTAAGTTTATGCCGGAAAAGCCTAAAAAGGCAATGGACATAAGTCCGGCAGAAATTAAAGCAATAGGGAAACCCTGAACAGCAGGTAAAATTTTGTTCTTGCCAATTCTTTCTCTTATGCCCGCAAAAAGAACTATTGCAAGAGTAAAACCAAGCGCGCCGCCTACTCCGTTAAGCACCGCTTCAATAAAGTTGTACCCTGCCTGCATATTGGAAACCGCAACACCAAGCACGGCGCAGTTTGTTGTTATAAGAGGAAGGAACACACCAAGCGCCTGATAAAGTGATGGCGACGCCTTTTTAATAAACATTTCAACAAACTGAACAAGCGATGCGATTATAAGAATAAACGCAATGTTGTAAAGATAAACAAGTCCCAGAGGAACAAGTATAAAGTTGTAAGCCAGCCAGGCGGCAGCAGAGGCAAGCGCCATAACAAATGTTACCGCCATACCCATGCCTGCGGCGGTTTCCACCTTTTTGGAAACCCCAAGGAAAGGACAAATTCCAAGGAACTGGGACATTACATAGTTATTAATAAAAATTGCAGTAATTACTATAGCTACTAAACGCATAATCTAATCCCCCTTTCCTTATGCAGAAGCCCTTGAGGCTCTTATTTTGTTTACAAGTATCATTAAAAATGCAAGAGTAAAGAATGCTCCCGGAGGAAGTATCATAGTAATTGTTTTAGGGAAAGCCTCGGGCAGAACAGTCATTCCGAAGATCTGACCTGCGCCTAAAATTTCTCTTACAATACCAATGCAGGTAAGGGCAACCGTAAAGCCAAGCCCCATACCTATACCGTCAAATATAGATGATATCGGGTCATTTTTGGAGGCATAAGCCTCGGCTCTTGCAAGAATAAGACAGTTTACTACAATAAGAGGTATAAAAATACCCAGTGCGGAATCCAGCGTTGGAATAAACGCTTTAAGCACAAGCTGAATTATTGTAACGAAGGTTGCAATAACAACTATAAAGGAAGGGATCCTTATTTCGTCCGGCACAAACTTTCTTATTAAGGAAATAAAAAGGTTGGAACAGGTAAGCACCGCAGTAACGGAAAGACCCATACCTACCGCATTAATTGCGCTTGTTGTAACCGCCAGTGTAGGGCACATTCCTATTACCTGAACAAATGTAGGGTTTTCGGTTAAAATGCCGTTTTTAATAATCTTTACGGGATTCATTCAGCCCCACCTCCTTCAAAAAGTCCTTCCGCATAAGCCGCATAAGCCGTATTTACACCTCTGCTTACAGCCTTAGAGGTAATTGTTGCGGAGGTAATGGCGGAAATATCGCTTTCTCCGGCCTCTCCTGTTTTAATAACATTTACGGGAGCTGTTTTTCCGCTGTATTGGTCAATCCATTCCGTCTGGCACTTAGCGCCAAGTCCTGCTGTTTCGCTCATATCAATAACGCTAACACCGCTAACCTTGCCATCGCCGTCAAGTCCCACCATCATGGTAAGAGTACCGCCGTAGCCTTGTGTTTCAACCGTAACGGCATAGCCTGCGCCGTCCTTTGCGGCGGCGTAAGCGGTAATGTTGGCATCGCTTAAATCAAAATTAGGATCATCAAACTGAGAACCGTTTATAGGCTCATCAAGCTCTTTAATCTCTTCAAATTCCGCCCCGGGCAAAACAACATTCATAGCCTCGGTGGTCTTTTTTGTTGTCTGCTCCGCAATAGGCTTTAATGTTACCGCATTTACCGCGCCTAAAAGAGCGGCGGCAACGGCGCAAATAATTAAAAGTATAATTCCCGGTTTAATTATCTTCATTTTTTCTTCACCTCCCCGAAAACTTTAGGTTCCGTAAACTTTTCAATAAGAGGAACACAAAGGTTCATAAGAAGAATTGAATAGGATACGCCCTCGGGGTAGCCGCCCCAAAGCCTTATAATGCAGGTTAAAATACCGCAGCCAAAGCCCATTATAAGCTGACCGTTGGCAGTAACAGGGGAGGACGCATAATCCGTTGCCATAAAGAAAGCGCCAAGCATAAGTCCGCCAAGTACAAGCTCGTTTACAGCTCCCATTACATCTCCAATGCCGTTTCTGCCAAATATAAGCATAAATACAAATACTGTTGCCAAATAGGTTACGGGTATTCTCCAGCTTATAACCTTTTTGGCTATAAGATAAATTCCGCCCAAAAGAAGAAGTACCGCGCAGGTTTCTCCGATTGTTCCGCCGACGTTACCTATAAAGCCGTTTAATATATCGTTTGCCGTAACAGCCGCACCGCCCTCTTTAAGTACTGTGAGCGGTGTTGCGGTAGTTGTTGCGTCTGCCGCAAACCTTGCGGCGCCAAAGGCTGAGCTTCCCGTCATGTGTGTCGGATAAGCCGCAAGCAAAAACGCACGTCCCGCAAGAGCAGGGTTAATAAAGTTTTGCCCAATGCCGCCAAAAAGCTGCTTTGCCACAACTATTGCAAAAAATCCGCCCACTATAGGCATCCAAAACGGTGATGTTTCAGGCAAATTCATTGCCAAAAGCAAGCCTGTAACAACTGCGGAAAGATCGTTAATTGTTACCTCCTGCTTTGTAATTTTCTGAAAAGCCGCCTCAAAAAACACACAGGCAATAATTGAAATTGCAACGGTAATTGCCGCATTAATGCTGTTGTTATGTAACAATATGCCTGCCACCGTTGCAGGCGCAAGAGCAATTATTACATCAAGCATAATACCTCTTGTACTATCGTTTGAACGAATGTGAGGCGTTGATGATACTGTCAGTCTACTCATTATTTTTTGCCCCCTTTCGCTCTAAGCGCTGCCATTGCTTCTCTCTTGTATACTCTTATGGATTGTGCAAGCTGCCGTTTTGCAGGGCATATAAATGAGCAAGAGCCGCACTCAATACAGTCTGTTCCGTGGTGCTTTATAAAGGAGTCCATATCCCCTGCGCGAGCCTCCTTTGCAAGATACAGCGGCATAAGGCCCATAGGGCAGTGATCCACACACTTGCCGCAGCGTATACAGTTGCTTTCGGGAGGAATTTCCGCCGTTTTTGCCGTAAGACAAAGTATGCCCGAGGTTGTTTTTGTAACGGGAACCTGAGTGTCAAAAAGAGCAACACCCATCATAGGCCCGCCCGAAATAACCTTTGCCGCTTCTTCCTTAAAGCCGCCTGCCGCCTCAATAAGGTCGGCGTAGCTCATACCAACGGGCACTTCAAAGTTAGATGGTGTTTTAACCGCATCTCCCGTAACCGTAACAACCCTTCTGGTTAAAGGCTTGTCCAACGCAACGGCATCATAAATTGCCATAACAGTTGCCACATTGTCCACAATGCACCCAACTGCGGCAGGCAATGCTCCGCCGTTTGGCACTTTTTTGCCCGTAACTGCATCTATAAGCTGTTTTTCTGAGCCTTGAGGATATTTGCATTTAAGAGCAACAACCTCAATATCCGTCTTTCCCGATGTAAGCTTTTTCATATTGTCAATAGCGTCGGGTTTGTTTGCTTCAATGCCAATGTGTCCCTTTGCCCCCGGAAACAGCTTGAGCATAATTTCAAGACCCTTTACAAGACTTTCTCCCCTTTCCACCATACATCTGTGGTCGCAGGTAAGATAAGGCTCACATTCAGCCGCATTTACAATAATGTCCGTAATCTTTGCGTCCGGGCCCGGCTTTAGCTTAACGTGTGTAGGAAAACCCGCTCCGCCTAAACCGACAATGCCGGCTTCCTTAATTTTTGTTAAAATTTCATCATTGGAAAGGCTTTTGCCCTTATCCTTTCCTACGGACGGATCAGCTTCAAACTCCCCGTCATTTTCAATAATAATGGAATTAACCATTGCTCCGCCCGGAGTAAGCATTGGCTTAACCGCCTTAACCACACCGGAAACCGTTGCGTGAACAGGCGCACCCAATCCTGCAATTTCGCCAATTTTCTGCCCAACAAGAACACGATCCTTGACCTTTACAAGCGGAGTACAGGGCGCTCCAATGTGCTGGCTCATAGGTATAACTATCTCACCGCCCACAGCAGGATTAAGCGTCTTAATGGCAGCCTTGTTGGAAAGCTCTTTTCCGTCATGAGGATGAACGCCTCTTTTGAAGGTTTTGAGTTCCATAATTTTTACCTCCTTGTTATTTTGTCTGATATTTGTGTGCCGAAAAGCAAAAATACTGTAAAACGTACTAAATCCGCTTTAATTCTTATGCCTTTCAAAAACCGTTATGAAATATCTCTACACTCTATAATAATATATTTTTCGTAAAAGTACAACCCCCTTTTTGTTACTTTTCGTCATTTTTTAATGCCATTCTTTAAAAAAAATTGTAAGGATTGTATGCTTATTCCTCTTAAAAAATATATGAAGCCCGCCTCAAATCTATTACATTTAACAGTATTTCAGAAAAACACCTCGCTTCCTTTCTCAGGCTGAATTTCACCGCATTTTAATTCTCAGATTAAATTCCGTTGTAAATTCAACTGTGGAATTTACTTTGAAAATTTACTGGTGAAAAATTTTAAAAATCGGGGGGAAAGTATATTGACGTGATTTGCGGAAAGTAGTATAATGTGAATAAGTTTTTATTTTTTTATATATTTATAAACTGTTTTATTTTTTATTTTGTGGGAGGAAAAATTAAAATGGAAAGAGTATACAATTTTTCGGCAGGCCCGTCCATGCTGCCCTTGCCTGTATTGGAAAAGGCGCAAAAAGAGCTTTTAAACTATGGCGGAACAGGCACTTCCGTTATGGAAATGAGCCATAGGTCGAAAGCATTTGATGACATTATAAAAGATGCCGAAAAGGTTTTAAGAGAATTAATGAACATTCCCGATAACTACAGGGTTATGTTTTTACAGGGCGGCGGCTCTACACAATTTGCCATGATACCCCTTAATTTATTTAACGGTTCCAAAAAGGCCGACTATGTTAAAACGGGTCAGTGGGCAAAAAAGGCGACGGCAGAGGCTTCCAGATACGGCGAGGTCAATATTGTTGCGTCTTCCGAGGACA
>CAYMAA010000071.1:0-9550 GCA_964388305.1 uncultured Lachnospiraceae bacterium
ATTCTTCATCTTCTGTTGTGCCAAGCTTATAAATTCTTCCGTTTATAAGCACTTCTACTTGTTTTTTGTTATTTTCCAAGACTTATTCCCCCTTGTTTTGTAATCTTTTAAACGGTTATACAGTACAATTATAACATATTTGACGAATAATTAAAGCATTATTTTGAAAAAAATTGCCTTGCTGCGCTTCAGCCGAACCAAATAAAGGCAAAACGGCAAAAAAATTGCCTGTTTTTTTAAAAAAATTGAAAATTGGACTTTATTTTTTTGGAGTTTTGTTATAAAATATAATAAGGTATTGTGTAGATTGAGTACATTTACAGTATTAAAAAAGGGAGTGAAGGTATTGATTTCCAATCAGATTTTACAGACAACCATTGACGGATTAAAGAACATTACAAGACGGGAGCTTTGTGTTATGGAGAGAGAGGGAAAGGTTGTTGCGGCAACGGAAGAGGATATGATGAATACTTCCGTAAGCAATATTGACCTTTTTGCGGATTCTCCTGCGGAAAATCAGCTTGTGGCGGGTTTTCAGTATTTCAAGGTTTTCGATAACGGAAATTTGGAGTACATTGTTCTTATTAAGGGGGAGGACGAGGAAACCTTCAGAATTGGCAAAATGGCGGCTTTTCAAATTCAAAGTCTGCTTGTTGCTTACAAGGAAAGATATGACAAGGATAATTTTATAAAAAATCTTTTGCTCGATAATTTGCTGCTTGTTGATATATACTCAAGAGCCAAAAAGCTTCATATAGAAAATAATGTGAGAAGAATTGTTTATCTTATAGAAACGGAAATTGACAAGGAGCTTAATATTGTGGAGATTGTAAGAAGTATTTTCCCCACAAAGGTTAAGGACTTTGTTACGGCAGTGGACGAAAGGCACATTATACTTGTTAAAGAGCTTAAAGAAAAGGACGATGACGCTGAAATTGAAAGCATTGCCAATACAATTTACGATACTCTTACCGCAGAGGCAATGAGCAACATTTTTATTGCCATAGGCACAGATGTTAAGGATTTAAGAAATGTTTCCGCATCTTACAAGGAGGCAAAAATGGCTTTGGAGGTAGGGCGGATTTTTGAAGAGTCCAGTCATATTGTAAATTACAGAAAATTAGGCATAGGCAGGCTTATTTATCAGCTTCCCACACCTCTTTGCAAAATGTTTATAAGCGAGGTTTTGCACGGAATGACCGTGGATAAATTTGACGAGGAAACCCTTACGACCGTAAACAAGTTTTTTGAAAACAATTTGAATGTTTCGGAAACATCACGTCAGCTATATATCCACAGGAACACCCTTGTTTACAGGCTTGACAAGCTGCTTAAAACAACAGGGCTGGATTTAAGAAATTTTGATGACGCTATTATTTTTAAAATTATGCTTATGGTAAGCAAATATATGAAATATAAGGATAATCTGCGTTATTAATTAAGAAATTTTAATATTTATATAATTAATTTTTAAGTATAGTATATTAAAATGGTTTAAACATATTTACAAAGGAATGAAATAAATTGAGCAGTATGATTTCAATGCAGAGCGTTACTAAGATTTATGAAAACGGCGCTTTGGGACTCAAGGATTTTTCCATAGAAATTGAAAAGGGAGAGTTTGTATTTGTTGTAGGCTCTTCCGGCTCGGGAAAATCCACATTTACAAGGATACTTTTAAAAGAGATTGAGCCTACCACCGGTGAGGTTTATATTGACGGTATGGAGCTTTCTTCCATAAAGAGAAGAAAAGTGCCTTATTTAAGAAGGAAGTTAGGCTGTGTCTTTCAGGACTTCAGGCTTTTGCCCTCAAAAACGGTTTATGAAAATGTTGCCTTTGCCATGCAGGTTGTTGAGGCGTCCAACAGAAGTATAAGAAGAGCCGTGCCGCAGGTTTTGGCGCTTGTGGGACTTAACAAAAAGGCAAACGCTTACCCCGATCAGCTTAGCGGCGGCGAGAAGCAAAGGGTTGCCATTGCAAGGGCAATTATAAACAAGCCGCCTGTTTTGCTTGCGGACGAGCCTACGGGAAATTTGGACCCCGATACGGCATGGGACATTATGGAGGCGCTTAAAGAAATTAATATGCGTGGCACAACGGTTGTTATGGCAACACACGCTAAGGACATTGTAAACAAGATGAAAAAAAGAGTTATTCATTTGGATAACGGTTTGCTTGTGAGCGATGTTGCGGAAGGTGGTTATAACGATGAAATTTAGCACATTCAAGTATCATGTGGGGCAGGGCATTAAGGGAATGTTTAAAAACGGCTTTATGAGCCTTGCGGCAGTTATAACCGTTGCGGCAAGCTGTTTTATACTCATAATTTCTCTTTGCATTTGCTATAACATAGATTCCACGCTTAATCAGATAGAAAGCGATTTGAGAATTAACCTATATTTGGGTGATGTTGTTACCGATGATATGGTTAAGGACATTGAGGGCAGAATTAAGGATATTGACCATATTACGGAGGTTAAGTACTATACAAGTGATGAAAACCTGGAAAGAGCAAAGGACGACTGGGATAACGGAGAAATACTTGAGGGCCTTGAGGACGACAACCCCATGCCCGCATCCTTTGAGCTTGGAATTGAGGGCGCAAAATATGAGGACGAGGTTATAAGGCAGCTGGAAAGTCTGCAGCTTTATGTAGAGTCTGAGCTTAATGCGGATACGGATACCATTGAGAGAATTTACCTCGATGAAAACGGAAATCAAATTTCCGAAGAAGAAGCGCAAAAGCAATCCGCAACTGAGGCGGCAACTGAGGCGGCAACGGAGGCGGCAACGGA
The DNA here is from genome assembly GCA_964388305.1 of uncultured Lachnospiraceae bacterium. GTDB lineage: Bacteria > Bacillota > Clostridia > Lachnospirales > CAG-274 > JAJQCI01. The sequence goes on from CAYMAA010000071.1 coordinate 2,797, forward strand.
GGCGGCAACTGAGGCGGCAACGGAGGCGGCAACAGCTCCGGCAGCGGCAGTTACACAGGTTGTAACAAGTCCTGCTCAGGGTGACGCCGCAGTGCCTGCTCAAAACAGCTCCGCAAGCGCTGAAGGCTCCGCCCAACAGGCGGCAACGGAGGCGGCAACAGCCGCCGCTCCCCAAGCGGCTCAGTCTGCGGCACAGCCTGCACAGGAGGCAAGTCCTCAGTCCCAACAGACGGGTGAAAAGGCATCCGCCGAAACGGAAACCGAGCAGACAACGGAAAGCGCCAATCAGCCTGTACCGTCCTCGGACGATTTTATGAACTTTATAAATGCAACGGTTGCGGCTACGGCCGGCAGCGGCATTGGCAGCGCCACGGGAGATGCTGCTGAGGGCAGCACGGTTGGAGCAACAGATGAGGGAGTTGCGGGAGTTAATGTTTATGATGCCTCAAAGTACAGTGGTTACGAATATGAGTTCAAGGGCATTGAGGCAATAAAAGGCAACTCCGAAACTGCTCACGTTCTTTCCAAAATAAATACGGCTGTAAGAATTTTCAGCACAATAATGGTTATTATACTTTGCGTTATAGCTGTTTCCATTATTATGAACACAATAAGGCTTACTGTTGTTGTCAGAAAGAATGAAATAAACATAATGAAATATGTTGGAGCAACGGACTGGTTTATAAGGTGGCCGTTTATTGTAGAGGGTATAATTATAGGCTTTTTCGGGTCGGTTATACCCACGGTAGTATGCTTTTTCGCATACAATGAATGTTTACACATTTTTACCGAATGGATACCGAATTTTATTCAGTTTGAAGGCGCTTTGGAGGTATTTGCCCATGTTGCGCCCATTACAGTATTGTTTGGTGTTTTACTTGGAGTTATAGGTTCTGTAAGCTCTATGAGAAAATACCTGAGAGTATAAACTTTAGTTTGGAAGGATATAATATGAAAAAAAAGATAGCTATGCTTGGGCTTGCCGCAATGCTTGCCGCAGTAAATACTGCTGTAGGATATGCGGATCCCGAAAGCAAAATTAAAGAATACAAGGAAGATATACAGGAAAATCAGGAAAAGATTGATTCGACCAATAAGCAGCTTCAGGAAACAAGCGAACAGAAATCCACAGCCAAAGCGGAGGTTGAAAAACTGGATACTGAGCTTAACAAGGTTAATACGGAATACGAAGAAACCTGCAAGAGGTTAGATGACACAACAAAGCAGCTTGAAAAGGCGGAGGATGACCTTGAAGCGGCAAAGGTAAAGCGGCAGGGGCAGTACAAAACCCTTAAAAAGAGAATAAGGGTTATGTATGAAGAGGGTGACGTTGGCTACCTTGATGTTTTGTTAAATTCCAAGAGCTTTGGAGATTATTTAAACCGTATGGAGTTTGTGGGCAGAATTATGGATTATGACAACAATCTTCTGGCGGCTTATCAGGCAACGGAAACTCTTATTAACGATAAGGTAAACGAAATTGCCGAGTGCAAGGCGGAGCTTGAAACTCTTGCGCAGCAAAAGGCGGCTAAAAAGAGCGAGCTTGACGGAAAGGTTGCTCAAAAAATGGCGCTTATTTCCAAATTAAGCTCCGATGAGGCAACCTATAATCAGCAGATTTCCGATCTTAAAGAGGATAACGAATACATAGAACAGCTTATTAAACAGGCTGAAAAGGAAGCGGCTGCGGCAAAGGCGGCGGCTCAGGCGGCGGCGGCAAGCGCTGCGGCAAGCAAGGCGGCATCTCAGGCGTCCTACTCTACATCCAACAGGATTTACAGCTACAGCGGCGGCAGATTTTTGTGGCCCGTGCCTGCTTATGTAGGGCAGATAAATGATGTTTACGGATACAGATCCAGTCCTATTTCCGGCAGCGGAGAATTCCATTCGGGACTTGATATGAAAGCGCCTTACGGAACGGATATTGTTGCGGCGGATAACGGAACGGTTATTTATTCCGGAGTAAGAAACGGCTACGGCAACTGCGTTATTATAGACCACGGCGGCGGATTTTCCACTCTTTACGGGCACAATTCTTCCCTTTGTGTTACCGTGGGGCAGAGTGTTGTCAGAGGGCAGGTTATTGCCAAGGCAGGCTCTACGGGGTATTCCACAGGGCCGCACTGCCATTTTGAGGTTAGAATAAACGGGCAGTATACCGACCCCAACCCTTATTTATAAATAAAATTACGCAAAAACGGGCATGGCATTTTGCCGCCCTTTTTGCGCCTTAAAGAAAGGGTTTTTCTTATGTATAAAAAATTGCCTATTTATATTTTAATAGTATATTTTTTGCTTATTATTGTTATTTTGCTTGTACAGCTTACTCACAGAAAGGAAAAGGAGTTTGTTGCCGTTGGCTTTAACGACAGGCTGAACAATGCGGTTGTTGTGTATGAAAACAGTCCTCTTATGCTTAAGCATCAGGCACAGAGGTTTATTAACGATGAAAATAAAAGCGAAAAACCCATAAGCATAAACGGTGTTATTTATTTGCCGCTGAGTTTTTTTGAAAACGGTTTTGACGCTGTTGTGGATTATAACGACAAGGGGCAGGTAACAATAAAATATAATAACAAGGCTCTTATTATGAATATTGACAGTAACAAGGCTGTTATGAGCGATGCGGAAAAGAACAAAAATGTTAAGCTGAATTATTCTCCCGTTGATGTGGAGGGAGAGTGCTTTGTAGCTGTAAGGGATTTTGCGGACTGCTTTAGCTTGGAGCTTTTTTACGATAAGGGACTTATTATTTTAAGCAATATTAAGGACATTTTTAATAAAGAGGATGAGTCCGGCTCCATTGAGGATGTTAGGCGGCTTGTTTACAATCTGCCAAAGGTCGGCTCATACTCTATGGCTAAAGGCTTAAAGGGCGGAAGTGATAATTACGGAGGCTTTGTTAAGGATATAATTACAGGTGATGATGAAAGCCTTTATGTAATTTGCCAAGACGAGTATGTATACTATATTAACGATGATTACAGGCTTATTAAGGCTGACGGTCTGCCCTACGGGGAGCATAGCGAGCTGGCGGACTGTGACCTGCCCGAAGGCTTTAGCGCAGCATCTATTGAGGTTTTTGACGGCTATGTTTGTGTTGAGGGAACTCTTTACAGCAGGGCGGCTGTTTGCGTTTATGATACAAGTGAGGACACTTTAGCTCTTAAAAAATGTTTAAGCGTAGACGGTGCGCCCGTTGGCGCTGTTTTTAACAACGGCTATTTATATTTTGGGGGTCTTGTAAGCGCAAGCGCCGCAAAAGAGAGCGAAGCATCGGAAAGATATTTGCCTACCGATTTTAAAAATATGAGATATTTTTCGGAGCTTAACGGAAACAGTATTTTAAATATAGGCTCTATTGATTTCAATAATTTCACTTCCGCTAAAATAAGCGGTTTTTTGGGTGTAAATGAGGAAATATGCTTTTGCGGCAGCGGTGTTTATATTGCTCAGAGCGATAAAAACAATGTTTACGGTGATGACAGAAATGAAAGCTATTCCAACATATACAAGCTTATATATGAAAACGGATATGTAAACTTTGGAAGCTGGTGCAGGGTTAAAGGAACGGCGGAGTTTGCCGTAAGAAACAAGCCCGGGTTTATACTTGAGGACGGCGACGGCACAAAGAGCTTTTTGCTTATGGACAGCGCCCTTAAAACCATTGCAAGAAACAGCGGACTTCAACTTAACGGCAAAAAGCTTGTGTGCGGCGAGGACAGGGTCTTTTTGCTTGGCAGCGCCATAGATGTTATTGACAGCAAAAACGGGGAATACTGCGGCAGCTTTGTACTTGATGACGAAAAGCTGTATTTATATAATGATGAAAGAATTATAGGCATTAAGCAAAGCATTGCCGAGGGTGATAAAAAGGATTTGACAGGTATAACCGATTATGATGCGACGGGAGCGGTTTCCGCAATAACAATTTCCATGTACGATATTTCCGAACCCGATCAGGTGAAAAAGCTGTCGGAAGAAATTATTGAAAATGCGGATACGGGTATGTTTGATAATATGCGTATAGAAATGGGCAGCGGCATTGTTATTCTACCGGTTAAAATATGGGAAGAGAACGGCTTGTACAGCGGAAAGTATGCCTTTATGGAAAGCGAATATTACGGACTTGCTTTTAAAGGAAAGATTGATTAACGCAAATTTTATGTGTCGCAAAGGTGGTTTTAATGGATTATAAAACAAGTGATTTGGGTAAGCTTTTGGGAGTAACCGCAAACACAATACGCAGGTATGAAAAAAACGGCTATGTTTATCCCAAAAGGGACGAGGCAGGGTACAGATGGTACAGAGAGAACGATATTTTTAAAATTGCCATTATAAGGCTGTACAGAAGATACGGTTTTTCTCACAATGAAATTGAAAATATGATGGGAGAAAGCATTGACGGCACAATTAATATTTTTAAAGAAAGGCTTTATAATACGGAAGAAGAAATAAAGCGGCTTGAAAACATAAAAGGCTGGCTGGATAATTCCATAAAAAGTATGGAGGTTGAAAGAAACGGCTTTGAAATAAGGCAGTGCGGGGGTTTCAGGTATGTTTTTTTTAGCGATGGAGAGGTTTTTTTAAAAGAGAACGGACGGCTTGAAACAATAAATAACTTTATGTACAAAGCGCCCAAGGTATATATGGTTCAGCTTTGGCTGCTTGATGATATTTTAGAGGAAAGGCTTGTTCCGCCGCACAACGGCTGGGCGGTTGATGAAGATGAAATAATTAAGTTTGAAAGCGAAATTATTAAGGATAACCGATATGTATTGAAATATGAAGCCTGCAAATGTGTTTTCGGGGTTATGAAAAAGAGTCCGAAAAATTTTGATCCTACGGGAAAGCACGCAAAAATCGCAAATGAGTTTTTTAAAAAAGCTTTTGCTTATATGAACGAAAGAGCGCTTGTGCCTGTGGGAAACCCCATTGGAGTTGTGGAAAATTCACTTTCTGAAAATGCGGGTATTTTTGTATATATTCCCGTTAAAAGCAAAAATCAATAAAAACAGGTATTATAAAGGGGCGGCTTGAAGCTAAAGGAGCCGCCCTGTTTTATTGGTTTGTTTTATAATTTGCTGCTTTTATAGCAGGCAAATATTTTATCCACAAAGTCATTTTTAAACTTTGGAGTTATAATGCTTACTACGGGAACAATTATAAGTCCGCCTACCATGGCTATCGCACCTGCGTTTATAGGCGAGGCTATAAATTTAAGGTACATATTTGAAACTGTAAGACCTACACCGTAAATAAAGCAAGCCCATGCGGAAAGCTTTGTTGTGCCCTTCCAGTAAAGACCGTAAAGGAACGGCGCAAGAAACGCTCCTGCAAGCGCACCCCATGAAATACCCATAAGCTGCGCTATAAATGTTGGCGGATTAAGGGCGATTACCGCTGATACTATTATAAAGAAAAGTATAAGACCACGCATAAGCAAAAGCTGTGTTTTTTCTTTCATATCCTTCATAAATGCCGGTTTAATAAAGTCCAGCGTAAGTGTTGAGCTTGATGTAAGCACAAGTGAAGAAAGTGTGGACATAGACGCTGAAAGAACAAGCATAATTACTACCGCAATAAGCACATCGGGAAGAGATGTTTCCAAAATTTTAGGTACAATGGCATCATATTTTACCGTATCCCCAAGGTTAAAGGAGGGGTCATCAAAAAGCCTGCCGAAGCTGCCCAAAAAGTAGCATCCGCCCGATACTATAACGGCGAATACAGTTGAAATTATTGTGCCTGCCTTTATTGCCTTTTCGTCTTTAATTGCATAAAATTTATGTATCATTTGAGGAAGTCCCCATGTGCCTAATGATGTAAGAATTACTACACCAAAAAGACCTGCCGGATCCGGCCCGAAAAGCTTTGCGTATGAGCCTACTGCGTGAACGCCGTCGTCCACTGCCGCCATGCCTGCTGTTGCGGCAGCCAGACCGCCCTGACTTTTAATAACCGCGGCTATTATAAGAACTATGCCCACAAGCATTATACAACCCTGTATAAAGTCGTTAATGGCGGTTGCCATATAACCCCCTGCTATAACGTAAATGGCTGTAAGGGTTGCCATGGCTATTACGCAGTATGTATAAGGAATGCCGAATGCCATTTCAAAAAGGTTTGAAAGGCCGTTATATACAGACGCCGTATAAGGAATAAGAAAAATGAAAACTATTGCGGATGCGGCAATTTTAAGGGCGTTGCTGTCATATCTTTTGCCAAAAAATGACGGCATTGTTACCACGCCCAGATGGTGGGTCATTATTCTTGTACGTTTTGCAAGGACAAGCCACGCTATAAGGCTGCCTATAACCGCATTGCCTATGCCGATCCATGTGGCAGACATACCGTACTTCCAGCCGAACTGACCCGCATAGCCTACAAATACCACTGCGGAAAAATATGATGTTCCGTATGCAAATGCCGTAAGCCAAGGCCCTACCTTTCTGCCGCCCAGTACAAATGAGTCTACATTTTTTGTTGTTTTGTGTGCATATATTCCCACTGCTATCATTACAACAAAGAAAATAAGCACAAGAATGATTTTGGTTGCCAAGATGAAACCTCCTTAATATAAGTTTGTGTTTGGTACTTTAAACCGTTACGCTTTAAACCGTTGCACTTTAAAGTGCTAAAGTTGCTTAAATAATTATACAATATTGTGACATTAAAAGTCAATTGTTTTTGACAAATTATTGTTTTAAATTGAAGATGCCGAAGGGCAAATAAATTTTTTACTTCCGTATGG
>CAYMAA010000072.1:0-9428 GCA_964388305.1 uncultured Lachnospiraceae bacterium
AGGGCAGAAAGCAGACAGATATGGGCGAGGCTGCCTATGACCTTGAAATATATTCAGAAGAAGAAGTAAGAAGAATTGCAAAGCGTGGTTTTGAAATTGCAATGCAGAGAAATAAGCACCTTACAAACGTAGATAAGCAGAATGTTTTGGAGTCATCACGTCTTTGGAGATCCGTTGTTTTGGACGTAGCAAAGGACTACCCCGAGGTAACGCTTGACCATCTCTATGTAGATAATGCCTCCATGCAGCTTATTATGCGACCTGCAACATTTGATGTTATTGTTACATCTAACATTTTCGGAGATATTCTTTCCGATGAGGCAAGCCAAATGACAGGCTCAATAGGTATGCTCCCATCAGCATCATTGGGCGACGGCAGTCTTGGTATGTACGAGCCTGTTCACGGCTCTGCTCCCGACATTGCAGGCAAGGATATTGCCAACCCCATTGCCACAACTCTTTCAGGTGCAATGATGTTAAAGTACAGCTTTAAGCTTGACAAGGAAGCTAAGGTTATAGAAGACGCCGTAACAAAGGTGCTTGATAAGGGTTACAGAACAGCCGATATATACTCCGCCGGTATGACAAAGGTTGGCACAAAGGAAATGGGCAGACTGGTTATAGAAAATCTTTAATAAACGTATTTATAGGGGTGGGGCAACTCACCCTTATAGCATAAAATGAATACAAATTATATGCAAAGGGAAGTATTGCGATATTTCCCAAATATAATCCGCCTTTGTGTTATTTTGTAAACGGTGCGGTTTTAAGTAATATACAAGCTAAAGATTATAATTAAGGAGGGAAAAGTATGATAAGTGACAGAGTTAAAAAGGGGCCCGATAAAACCCCTCATCGTTCACTTTTTAAGGCAATGGGTTATACCGATGAGGATCTTTCCAGACCGTTAATAGGTGTGGTTAATGCAAAAAGCGAGGTTATACCCGGGCATATTCATTTGGACAGAATTGCCGAGGCTGTTAAGCAGGGCATTTTGGCAGCAGGCGGCACACCTATAGAAGTACCTGCAATAGGCGTATGTGACGGCATAGCAATGGGTCACATAGGTATGCACTACTCACTGCCTACAAGAGAGCTTATTGCGGATTCTACGGAATCTCTTGCAATGGCGCATGGCTTTGACGGACTTGTTCTTATACCAAACTGCGATAAAATTGTTCCCGGTATGCTTATGGCGGCGGCAAGAATTAATATTCCCGCAATAGTAGTAAGCGGCGGGCCTATGCTTGCAGGACATAAGGGCTGCGGCAAAAATATGGAAAAGCTCAGCCTTTCAAAAACATTTGAGGCTGTTGGCGCTTATGAGGCAGGCATTATAAATGAAGAAGAGCTTAAAGAATATGAGGATAAGTCCTGCCCAAGCTGCGGCTCATGCTCGGGAATGTACACAGCAAACTCCATGAACTGTTTAAGCGAGGTTATTGGTATGGCTCTGCCCGGCAACGGCACAATTCCGGCAGTATACGGCGACAGAGTTGTTCTTGCAAAGCACGCAGGTATGCAGATTATGAAGCTTGTTGAAAAGAATATTTGCCCAAGAGATATTATGAACGAAAAGGCTTTCAGAAATGCTTTAACAATGGATATGGCTTTGGGCTGCTCCACCAACTCAATGCTCCATCTTCCTGCAATAGCTCACGAGGCAGGTGTTGAGTTAAGTTTGGATATTGCCAACGAAATAAGCTCAAAAACACCTAACCTTTGTCATCTTGCACCTGCAGGGCCAAACTATATAGAAGAGCTTAACGAGGCAGGGGGTATTCCTGCGGTAATGAAAGAAATAAGCAAGTTAGGTCTTTTGGAGCTAAGCAACTTAACCTGTACCCTTAAAACGGTTGGTGAAAACATTGAAAATGCCGTTAATAAAAATACGGACATTATTCGTCCCGTTGAAAATCCATATTCCGCAACAGGGGGTATTGCCGTATTAAGGGGTAACATTGCTAAGGACGGCTGTGTTGTAAAGCGTTCCGCAGTTGCTCCCGAAATGCTTAAACATACAGGCCCTGCAAGAGTGTTCAACTCTGAGGAAGAGGCTATAGCAGCCATATTTGGCGGCAAAATTGTTTCAGGCGATGTTGTTGTTATTCTTTATGAAGGCCCAAAGGGAGGCCCCGGCATGAGAGAAATGCTTTCTCCCACATCTGCTCTTGCAGGTATGAAGCTGGATAAAGAGGTTGCTCTTATTACAGACGGCCGTTTCTCGGGCGCTTCAAGAGGGGCGTCCATAGGTCACGTTTCTCCCGAGGCTATGGCAGGCGGCGAAATAGGTCTTGTGCGTGAGGGCGACACAATCGAAATAGATATAAACGCAGGTAAAATAAATGTTCTTCTTTCAGACGAAGAGCTGGAGGAAAGACGTAAAACAACAGTTCTTCCACAGCCAAAAATTAAAACAGGCTGGCTTGCACGTTACGCAAAGCTCGTAACATCGGCAGATAAGGGAGCAATTCTTAAAACAGATTGATGAAAGGAGTGGTAATATGCTTTTAAGCGGTTCCGAAATTCTTGTGGAATGTTTAAAAGAACAGGGTGTAGATACTGTTTTCGGCTACCCCGGAGGGGCAATTTTAAACGTATATGACGCTCTCTATAAACACAGCGGCGAAATTAAACACTATTTAACCTCTCACGAGCAGGGCGCGGCTCATGCGGCAGACGGCTATGCACGTTCCACGGGTAAGGTTGGTGTGTGCCTTGCCACCTCCGGCCCCGGCGCCACAAACCTTGTAACGGGCATTGCCACGGCACAAATGGACTCTGTTCCCCTTGTGGCAATTACCTGTAACGTAGGCTTGCCCTTTTTGGGACGTGACAGCTTTCAAGAGGTAGATATAGCAGGAATAACTATGCCCATTACAAAGCACAACTTTATTGTTAAGGACGTTAATAAGCTTGCAGACACCATAAGAAGAGCTTTTCAAATTGCGTCAAGCGGGCGTAAGGGCGCAGTGCTTATAGACATAACAAAGGATGTTACGGCAAATAAGACGGAATACACTTATACAGTGCCAACACCAATACTCCCCATAACAAACACAATAGAGTCCGAAAGTATTATGCAGGCGGCAAGCCTTATTAACAATTCCCAAAAGCCCTGTCTTTATGTAGGAGGCGGTGCGGTTGCCTCTAATGCAGGGCAGGAAATTATGGCATTCCTTTCAAAAACGGATATGCCCGTTTGCTCAACCTCTATGGGTTTGGGAGTTATCCCCTCGGACTATGACGGTTATCTTGGTATGATAGGTATGCACGGCACAGTGGCGGCTAATTTGTGCGTTAATGATTGCGACCTTTTAATTGCGGCAGGGGCACGTTTTTCCGACAGAGTTGCAACAAGCTTTAAAAAGTTTGCCCCAAACGCAAAAATAATTCATTTGGATGTAGACCCTGCGGAAATTAACAAAAACATTAAAACGGACGCTTCCGTCATAGGGGATTTAAACGAGATTTTAAAGCAGCTCAAGCATAAGGTTGGCTCGGTTAAGTTTACTGCATTTAAAGAGGAAATGGTAAGGCTTAATGCGGAAAATCCTCTTAAATATACTCATGATGAGCATTTGCGTCCGCAGTTTATAATAGAAAAAATAAACGAGGTTACAAACGGTGAGGCAATTATTGCCACAGAGGTAGGTCAGCATCAAATGTGGGCCTGTCAGTTTTTAAAGTTTAAGCATCCACGTCATCTCCTTACCTCGGGCGGTTTAGGAACAATGGGTTACGGTCTTGGCGCCGCAATAGGTGCAAAGGCAGGAAACCCCGACAAAACGGTTATAAATATTGCAGGTGACGGCTGCTTTTATATGAACAATAATGAGCTTGCAACATCGGTTTTTGGCAGCCTGCCTGTTATAGAAGTACTTATTAATAATGAGGTTTTGGGTATGGTTCGCCAGTGGCAGACTCTTTTCTACGGTCAGCGCTATTCTCATACGGTGCTGGATAAGGGTACGGACTTTTGCAAGCTTGCAGAGGCCTACGGCGCTCTCAGCTTTGAGGTAACAAAACCCGAGGAGTTTGTTCCTGCTTTGGAGCAGGCGATTGCTTCAGGCAAAACCTGTTTAATTAATTGTATTATAGACAGAGATGAAATGGTTGTTCCAATGATTCCGGCAGGAGCAGGCTGCGACGATCTTATTACATTTGATGACCTTTGCTAAAATATACAAATTGGGGATATTTACACTTGTGCGGAAATACCCCCAATTTTTTTAGAGGCGCCCTTAAATTATTCCAAACATTAAAAATGCACCCAAAATGATAGTTTTTGCTGCCATTTTGGGTGCGTTTTGGTTCCCTAACAAGTGTATATAATTAATTATAATGCACGGGTAACTTTATTGGCACGTAAGCATCTTGTACAGATGTGTATAGACTTAATTGTACCGTTATCGTTAATTTTAATTTTCTTTACATTTGGTTTCCAGCTTCTTTTAGCTCTTCTTGAAACCTGGCTACGGCTGATACTAATTCTTCTGCCGTTAGAAACCTTTTTATCACAAATATCGCACTTTGCCATAATTACACCTCCTATCAAGCTTTACATCACTTTTAACAGTATATCAGAACTTTACAACAAATGCAAGTATTTTTTTAAAAAAATTAAAAATCTAAAGTTTGCGGCGGTTAAGGATATTTGTGCTAAGCTGTGGCTGTTAATTTCAGAGCTTTTATAATTCAAAATTATAATGATGCACTGTTTTCTTTCTCATTGCTGAAAACCATACAGAACAATACAGGCACACTAAACATTATAGGCAAGCCGTATCTCATTGTATTGTTTGCGGGCGATGCTATACAGGTAAGCAATGTTACTATAACAGGTATGTTATAAACAACAAACCTTTTATCTTTCTTATAAAGCATAAAATACAGTGTTATAAATATGTCTGTCCATACAAAAAATCCAAGGCTTGAGAAAAGCCCTATAACAGGCAAATCTCTGAATTTCATATTAACATCTCTGAGCTTGTATGAAATATTCTTTAAAAAATCGGGTGCAAAAATCATATTTTCATCAACACATTGAGTCATAAAAAACAAATCCTTATAATAACCGATATTTTCGGGATAAAAATAGCCGTAAATATTGTTAAGTGTTGCCTGTATATACACTGTTGGGTGTTTAAACAGTTGTTTAAACCAAACGCCTAAATATGCCGAAAAATCCTCGCCTGTTGAGTCCGGCTTAAATGTATTTTTAACGGGGTCGCTTAATTCCGGATTATAAAGCTCGGCAAGCTCGCCGTATTCCAGCACCTTGTTTATCGTACTGCTTTCATTGCGGGTGACGTCTGCGGCATAATCACGAGTATATCTTGCTGTTTGCTGAAAAGGTATAGAATACATTTCTTTTGTATCGTCATTACTTATATTCAGTACATTTTCTATATAATATTCCGCTGTGTAATATGCGCCCAAGGCAACTATAAAGGAAAGTGCGGCAACGGCAAACGCTTTTTTATATTTTCTTAAATAAATCAGCAAAAACGGCAAGGTAATTATAACTACATATACTCCGCTCTTTTTGGAAAAGGAAACAAGGAGCAATGTTAAAACCCACAAAACAATCAAATAACGGTTTTTGCCCTCACTCCAAATTTTATCCTTTAAATCTATGGTTTTCATTATAAGCCACAGCATAAGCATAAAATAAAAGGTATGATTAGAGTCCTTGCAAACGGCTGTTGCATTTCTTGAAAAAGCAGGCATAACCGCAACAATTATAAGCATTAAAGCAATAATTGCGACAGGGTATTTTTTGTTGTATACATAGTCAAAAAGCAGCGCAGTTATAAAGCTGCCGTATAAAAACTGAATTAATACAAAAAGAAATACACCTATATTGTAAGAACCAAATGCTTTATACCCAAATTCCACAAAGCCACCCCAGAATATTGTTTGTAAAACGGGGTGATGATTTCCCAAATTATTGTTTAAATATTCTCCGAGCATAATGCCCGAATCCGCATGAATTACGGCAGGATAGTCTATAATTAAATAAGGAAGCCAAAATATCATAAGTATCAGCCAAATTTTTAAAAGACTCTTTTTTGCGAAAATTTTTTCTATTTTATCCGAAATAAGCTTTAATGTACTGTTATTGGTTAAAATTGTATCATATTTTTCAATAAAGCTAAGCAATGCGCCTATAAAATAATAGAATATTAAAGCATATCCGCATAATATAGCCACAGATGCCAAAAAAGCGGAAAAAGAGCTGAATACATAATCCCAAGATGAGATTTCTTCGTAGCTTTTACCGAATATTATGCACATTCCGAAAAATACGGAAAGTACTATAGACAGCTTTTTGCTTTTGCTCTTGAGCCTTACATATTTTGAAGCTGTAACTGTTAATACAAGCAGGGCAAAAAATAATATAAGTCCTTTTTCCATTTCAATATGCTGAGGCGGTGTCATAACCATCGGCACATATATATCATCCTTTGCCGTAAAAGTAATAACAAACGGACATAAAGCCAAAACAGCCGCTATTACATAATATATTGTTTTTTTAAGCTTCATATATAACACACCCTTAATGATTGCCGTAAAAATCGTCTGTGTATAAATATTCTGCCTATATTCTAACATATAGCGGCGGCATATACAAGTTAATTTTTTGCTAACGCCTTGCATTGAACACACGTTATACTGATTTTACAATATAAGCGCTTTCTTATAATGATACGGGTTATATTTTTGGAAGATTGACAAAAATTTAATTATGTAGTATACTTTTAGGAGCGGTTAACAGATTAATTTTTTGGAAAGGTTTTGTGATTATAAATGGATAAAGGCATTTCATCTGCGGTGATTAAAAGGCTCCCCAGATACTACAGGTATTTGGGAAGCTTGCTTGACAGCGGAATTACCCGTATTTCTTCAAGGGATTTGGGAGAGAGAATGAATATAACAGCCTCGCAAATTCGTCAGGATCTTAACAATTTTGGGTGCTTCGGTCAGCAGGGATACGGCTACAACATAGAGGTTTTATACAACGAGATAAGGAAAATTTTAGGGTTGGATAAAACCTACAATATGATTATTGTGGGCGCCGGAAACATCGGTCAGGCGCTTTTAAACTATATCAACTATCAGAAAAGAGGATATAATTTTATAGGAGTGTTTGACAAAAACCCCAAAATTATAGGACTTAATATCAGAGGGCACGAAATAAGGGATATTGATACTCTTGACGGGTTTTTGAAAAACAATGTTGTGGATATAGCTGTTTTAACGCTGCCGGGCAACAATGCGGAAGAGGTTATTAAAACAATTGTAGACAGAGGAGTTAAGGGAATTTGGAATTTTTCACATATATCCATACAAACTCCCGAGGACGTTATAATTGAAAATGTACATTTAACGGACAGCCTTATGACACTTACCTACAAGCTTACGGAGCAGGCACAAGAAGAACAGTAACAAATTATTTGGAGCAGATGACTGCTCCTTTTATTTGCATAAAAAAGGGGACAGATTAAACTGCCCCTAAATTAATTGCAGCAAATTAATATGCCTTGCCCCAAACTACCATTTTTTTGGCCGGCTTGCCGCAGCATACGCAGGTATCGGATATATGCTCCTGTTCAAAAGGCATACAACGTGATGTTGCGCCTGTTTCTTCCTTTATTTTGTTTTCACATTCCTCACTGCCGCACCACATGGCATTTACAAAGCCGGGGTTAGACTCAAGCTGTTTTTTAAAGTCCTCCATATTTACGGCATTAAATGTGTGGGCATTACGATGCTCCAAAGCCTTGTTATAAAGGTCATTGTGCATTTTTTCCAGCATTTCGGGTATGGCTTTTTCAAGGTCATCAAGTGAAACTATTGTTTTAACTCTGCCAAGACGGCAAACAATAACGCACTGATTATTTTCAATATCCCTCGGGCCTATTTCAATACGAAGAGGTATACCTTTCATTTCCTGCTCCGCATATTTCCACCCGGGACTTTTATCCGAGGCATCTATGCTTACTCTGCAAATATTTGAAAGACGCGCTTTAATTTCCTCTGCTTTTTCTATAACTCCTGCCTTTTTCTGCATAACGGGTATTATCATTACCTGAGTTGGAGCAACACGGGGAGGAAGCACCAAACCGTTATCATCGGAATGTACCATTATCATTGCGCCTATAAGACGGGTAGTTACGCCCCATGAGGTTTGATGAACGTATTGAAGCTTGTTGTTTTTATCCGTATATTGAATACCGAATGCCCTTGCAAATCCGTCCCCAAAGTTATGGCTTGTGCCTGCCTGAAGAGCCTTGCCGTCGTGCATTAAGGATTCTATTGTATAGGTGGATTTTGCACCCGCAAACTTTTCTTTTTCGGTTTTTTGACCCTTTACAACGGGTATTGCAAGAAAATCCTTAAGGAATTTCGCATATACGTTAAGCATACGGATAGTTTCCTCCTCTGCTTCTTCTGCCGTTGCGTGGGCAGTATGACCCTCCTGCCACAAAAACTCAGTTGTACGCAGGAAAGGACGTGTTGTTTTTTCCCATCTGCATACGGAACACCACTGGTTATAGAGCTTTGGCAGGTCACGATAGGACTGGATTATATTTTTATAGTGGTCGCAGAAAAGTGTTTCGGAAGTGGGACGAACGCAAAGCCGTTCCTGAAGCTTTTCAGAGCCGCCGTGAGTAACCCACGCAACCTCCGGAGCAAAGCCCTCTACATGGTCTTTTTCCTTTTGTAAAAGTGACTCGGGTATAAACATTGGCATATAAACATTTTGATGCCCTGTTTCCTTAAACATTTTATCAAGGTTTTGTTGTATAAGCTCCCATATTGCATAGCCGTAAGGACGGATTATCATACAGCCTCTTACTGAGGCATAGTCACAAAGATCCGCCTTTTTTACAATATCGGTATACCATTTGGCGAAGTCCTCATTCATAGAGGTAATTGCCGTTACCATTTTTTCGTCTTTCATAGCTGTTCTCCTTTTATTAATAATAAAAAAAGCTCTCCAAATCCCCCAAGGGGCCGGAAAGCCGACGGTACCACCCTAATTGCCGCCGTATAAGCGGCTCTTTAAGCCTTTAACCCCGGCATAAGGACTGCATTTTTTGCAGAAGCTGATGGAGTTGGGTAAAAACACATATTCCGAAAACTTGCAGCAAATGTTTTCTCTCTGAGGGAAGCAGAGGTGTTTTATGTTCTCCGTAATTGCTTTAAATCATATAAAACTATTATATACGCACAGATTAAATTTGTAAAGGGCAAATTTTTAATTTTTTTGAAATTATTGATGGAAAAATCAGAATAAGCCGAAGCGATAAGCTTATATAGCTAATTTCTATTGGAATGATGTTGAAATTTGGGCGAAGGTTTGGTATAATACCTGACTTTGGTATCAGACATTTAAAAATGGCGTTAATTATTAAAAA
>CAYMAA010000073.1:0-9138 GCA_964388305.1 uncultured Lachnospiraceae bacterium
CCGTATCGGTGGCAAGCGTGCTTTTCTTTTTGCTTACCGCATTGGCAAATTTGTTCGGTATCGGCGGCGGAAGCCTTATGTCCCAGCTGTTGGGGCAAAAAGACGAGCAGGGCGCAAAGGAAATATGCGCCGTAAGTATGTATGGCACAATTATCATATCGGGAGCTTATGCCCTGCTGTGCTTTGCCTTAAGAAGACCTCTGCTGAGTTTGGTAGGCGCTACCGAAAACACGGTGGATTATGCGGCGTCCTACACTCTGTTTGCTATCGTTATTGGCGGTATTCCCGCAACCATGTGCATGGCAATGTCCCATCTTCTCAGAAACGCAGGCTATGCAAAAGAGGCAGGCTTTGGCGTTGGTATGGGCGGCATATTAAACATTATTCTCGATCCGCTTTTTATGTTTGTAATACTTCCTAAAGGAAATGAGGTTGAGGGAGCGGCTATTGCCACAATGCTTTCCAATATGGCTGCTGTTGTTTATTGCGCCGCGGTATTCTTCCGCCTGCGTAATAAGTCGGTTCTTTCCTTTTCGCCAAACAATGCCGTACATGGCGCAAAAAGGCTTGGCAGAATTTTATCAATCGGTCTGCCGTCCGCAGTCAGCAGCTTTCTTGTAAGCATTACAATTATGATAACTAACGGTCTGTATGCAACCTACAGCGACACAGCGGTGGCTGCCAACGGAATATTTAAAAAGCTTGAAATGCTTCCGTTAAATGTCAGTGTAGGCTTATGCCAGGGTCTGATTCCTCTGGTCGCTTATAATTTTGCCTCGGGAAACCATAAGCGTATGACAAGCGCTATACGCTATGCCCGAAACGCAGGTTTGAGCTTTAACCTTATTTGCCTTGTCGTATTTGAGCTTTTTGCGAATTCAATTGTCGGACTGTTTATTGATGACGCCGAAACGGTTACATTGGGCGCCGCCTTTGTTCGGATCGGATTTTTAGTTACACCGATGCTTTTTTACAACAAAAAAATGTGCTATACATTCCAAGCTATGGGAGATGGGGGAAAATCACTGCTTGTTACACTATGCCGTGAGGGAATATTCAATATCCCCATGCTTTTTTTAATGAATGTCTGCTTTGGTATGTACGGCATTGCATGGACACAGATTGTAGCGGATGCGATAACACTGGTTATTTCCGTTTTTCTTTACCGAAACTTTGTTAAGGGACTAAATAACATATAATTTTCCGGAGCTTTGTCCGCTAACCTTTAATAATTAAAAAAACACCGATTAATTGACCGGTGTTTTTTCAGAGGTGTCCTTTAGTTGTTTTTATAACTGTTTTTTTCCACAAGCCAAGTTTATAGGCTATGTAGTAGCAGGCGGCGCCAAGTCCGTTGCTTACAACAACGGCGTACCAAATGCTTTGTTCTCTTAAATGAAGAATTTCCGCGCAAAACCAAATTGTTGCCATTCTGAAGAGCCAAAGACGGGATGCGTCTATTATCATATTAACCATTGTGTGGCCGCTGCCTTGAAAAAGCCCCGAGGTTGTGTTATAAACTCCGTTGGTAAAGCACCAAAAAGCCATTATGGAAACAAATGTGGCTGCCATGGAAATAACTTCCTCATCATCGGAAAATATTTTTACAATGGGAGTTACAACAAATTTTCTTGAAAGAATAAAGCCGCATACAAACAAAAAAATTACGGAAATAAGCCTTGCCAGCTTATAGGCCTCTTCCGCTCTGCCCTTCTTGCCCGCGCCTATGTTTTGCCCGACTATTGTTGCTGTGGCGGCGCCTACTGCTGTGGAGGGCATTGTTATTATGCCGTTAATGCGGTTGCCTATTCCGTAGGCGGCTGTTGCGCCGCTGCCGTATTGCAGAACATTTTTTGCGATTAAAACAAAGCCGAACTGCATTGTAGCGCCGCCAAGAGAGGTTGGCAGACCCACCTGTACTATTGTTTTCAGCTTGTCCTTTTTAAGCTTTATTTTTGCGGGCGTCAGATACACGGGTTTGGATTTGTTAAGAAGTCTGCAAAAGCCTATAAGCGCACATGGCACCTTCGCAAGCATTGTTGCAAGGGCGGCGCCCAGTATGCCCAGCCCAAAGCCTATGCCCGATGGGGATTTAAACATAAGCAGAGGGTCTAAAAAAAGATTTATTATAATACCCAGTAAATTCAGCAGCATGGGTGTAACCGTATCTCCCTGAGCCTGATTTACGGCGGAATATATATTTATCATAAACAAAAAGGGCATATCCAATATTACCACACGCAAATATGTACAAGCCATTTTATGAACACTGCCTGTTGCGCCCAGCCACGTTACCATATAGCCTGTTGCTGAAAAGCAGACAATCATGGCGACTATTGAAAAGAGCATTGAGCAGGCGAAAACATGGTTTGCCATATCCTTTGCGTTTTCTTTATCCTCTGCGCCGAAAAACTGAGCGATAAGCACGGAGCCTGCAAGGCTTATGCCCTGACCGAACTGGACTATTACATTTTGTATGGGAGATACCACCGTTATGGCAGCCATAGGCTCTCTGCCCATTTTGCCCAACCAGTAGCTGTCCGTAAGGTTATACATTGTTTGAATAAAATTGTTTATAATAATAGGCAGGGAAAGACAAAGAATAACCGTAAGCAGGCTTTTGCCGTTTACAATAAGCTCTCTGTCCGCCTTATACCTGAAAATTTTTGAAGGGTTAAACAATGGTTGCACTTCCTTAATAAATTATAAAAATATTATATATTCTGCATAAGTGCATTGCAAGGCTTTTTTAAAAAATAATAAAGAAAATAAATTTGATAATGGGAAAACCGTTATTTTGTTGAATATTTACAATTTTTTTATTATACTGTAGTATTGTTTGGGTGAAATTTTAAGAAAACGATTGATTTTATATGACAATTATGTTACAATTATTAATGTATATAAATATATTTTTTTACAAGGGAGGTTTGATTTATGTACAGTAACTTAAAACGCGCCATAAGCAGGGTTATGGCGTTTGTTATGGTTATAAGCTGCTGTTTTTCAAGCGTTATTGTTACGGCGCAGGCTGCCGAAAGAAACATTGATGTTTGGGATTTCGGCTTTGCGGCTGAAAGCGGAGCTTATTACACCAATAATATTACACAGGAAAAGCTGAATGCCGAGCTTGACGCCATTGGAGCAACAGGTGGTTTAGTACCTGCGGACTGTACTTCAACAAGCATGAGCTTTGGGGACTTAACCCTTATGTACACGGTAAAGGACAGATTTTACAACACAGGCAGCAATACCTACGGCACACCCGGCAAAAAGTATTCCGACAGCGAATATACTTCCAACGGATACTATTACTGCAACGGTACGGGCGGCGATGGCAGAAGATGCTTTATTGTAGAAAATGTTAAAGCGGGAGATACCCTTATTATTTACTCGGGCTGGAGCAATTCTCCGTCTGACCCCGGCGACAGTGTTTGCTGCGTTTCCGGTACGGTTACGGACGGTGTATTTACCGCCGACGGAGTTCAAAGCGAAACAAGCGAGCCTTCAACGGGAATTACAAAAAATTTCTTTATTGCTCAGGAGGACGGAGCTTATAAGCTTTATATGTCAACATCAAACTCGGGTAAACCCGTTACCTTCAGAGTTGTAAGAGTACCCTCCGTTACTGTAAGCGGTACTGTTACGGGAGAGCTTCCCGCCTCTTACGGCATTAAGTTCCAAAACAACGACACGGGTGATGAAATTGCGGCATCGGTTGCTGACGGAAAGTACACTGTTCAGCTCCCAACAGGCTACAATTATACGGCTGTTATGACAGATGTTATAGGCTACGGCTTTACAATAGCCACCAAAAAAATCGCAACCGCATATACGGATATAGCAACAGGCGCTGTTACGGCAAATCTTGTAAGCGAGGTCAAGTCATCCTACACATTAAGCGGTAAGGTAAACGGCTTTGCTGATGGTTATGATACCTCAAAGCTTGGCTTAACATTTACTCCTACGGATAATGAAGAGGCGGAAACCGTTAATGCATCGGTAGACGGAGCTGCTCTTACATATTCCGTAATGCTGGATTCGGGCGTTACTTATGCGGTAAGCGTTTCAGGCGTAAACGATTACGACATTACAGACGGAAGCTCTTATTTTTACGATGGAAAGGAAACCGCGCGCACACAGGATATAACCGTAGGAGCAAAGGCTCTTTACAATGTAAGCGGAGAATTTTTGGGACTTACCCAAACAAGAGGGGAATATGAAAAGCTTAATATAAACCCAACCGCAATTACATTTACAAATGCGGACGATAACTACAAATACAGCGGAACAATCGAAAACGGAGCATACAGCGGTTCTTTAAGAAACGGCTCCTACAGTGTGGAAATTACCGATGACAGCTATTCCACAACAAACCACATTGTTGTAAACGGCGGAGCCGTAACAAAGGATATTCTTTGCAAATATGACGGGCCTGTTGCGGAAGTGCCTTATGCGGCAGATGTTTATGTTGGGGCAGCGAGGGAATATACAACTCTCCAGTCCGCCATTGACGCTATTTCCGCAATGAACAGAACAGACGGACAGAGAGTTACCGTACATATTGATCCCGGCACATACAGAGCGCAGACAATTATTAATACACCTAATGTTACACTTATTAACGACAGCGAGGACGAGGACGTTGTTTTAACATGGTACTACGGTATTGGCTACAAGTACTATAGCTGCCACAACGGATACTATGACCCGTATTATGATTATGACCAATATGTTAAGGAGGCCGCTACAAAATGGGGCGCCGCAACATACGTTAAAGAGGGCGGCAAAGGCTTTAAGGCTGAAAATATTTATTTTGAAGCGTCATTTAACAAATATATGACAGACGAAGAGATTGCTGACGGTGTTGAGATAACGGGTGACGAGAGTATTACATTTAAGAGAACAATATCTGCGGAAGTTACCACAAAAGACGCAACGGAAAGATCCTCCGCATTTGCTATTGAGGCGGACGATTCGGAGTTTTTAAACTGTACCTTCTACGGAAGTCAGGACACACTCTATACAGGCTCTAAGGACTATGACGAATATTATAAGAATTGTAAAATAATCGGTCAGACTGACTACATTTTCGGTGACGGCAACTGCGTATTTGACGGCTGCGAGCTTCAGTGGGCAGGCTACTCCGCAGGTTCTGTGGGCGGTTATGTAACAGCCGCAAAGGACACTGCCTCCAACGGATATTTATTCAGAGGCTGTACAATTACAGGTCAGCAGGAAGAAAACGAAAAAATGATTGTTTCCTCAGGCAACTTCGGCAGACCTTGGGGCGCAGGCGCAAAGGTTGCTTTCATTAACACCAAGCTTGCAGTGTCGGACTACATTACGGCAAGCGCTTGGGGCGAAATGAGCAATAACAAGCCGGAAAATGCCAACTTTGTTGAATATAACACAACATACAACGGCGGCGCTGTATCAGTCTCGGGCAGAAAGGTTACACCTTTAACTGAGTTGGATACAAGCAAGTACAACGCACTGAGCTATTTAAACGGTTTTGTGCCTACATATTACACAGAGGATCTGGGAACGGTTCCCGTATTTAAAACAGAGCCGTATTTTACATCTAACGGTGACTTAAATGCGCCTACTATAGGCAACACATTCTATGTAAATTATGACTTGGGCGATTGGGCGGATACCGATGTTTCACGCATTGCGTGGTACAGGGTTGATGCAGACGGAAACGAAACGCTTATTAAAACAACAACCTCAAATATTGAAACCTCCTATCAGGCGCAGAGAGCCGATGCGGGATATTACCTTAAGGTATGTGTTCAGCCTGCAACAATTGACGGCGCTTTAGGCGAAAAATTCTTTATGACAACGGAGTTTGCTTTAGGCTCTAACTGGGTAGATCCTTCAAATCCCGATGAGCCTGAGCCGGGTACGGGTATAAACGTATATCTTGCAGGCGACTCCACCGTTAAGGACTATTCCGCAAACGGTATGTATATGGGCGGAAAGATTGAGGATAAAGGCTCTTGGGGAGAATTTTTACAGGAATTTCTCGATAAGGACTATGTAACCGTTCTTAACTATGCCAACGGCGGAAGAAGTACAAGAAACTTTATAAACGAGGGCAGCTTGGACAAGATAAAAGCCAATATTAAAGAGGGAGATTATTTCCTTATTCAGTTCGGTCATAACGACTGCTCCAACTCCAGCGGATATTTGGCAGACAGATATGTGCCTTTGGGCGAACCCGATTCTGACGGAATTTATCCTACAAATCCGCCGAACGAGGGTTATACACAGGGCAATTATACTTACGACTGCGGCGCTACATTTAAGTGGTATTTAACTCAGTACATTAATGCCGCAAGAGATGTAGGCGCAACGCCTGTTCTTGTAACACCTGTTTCAAGAAGGCAGTTTGACAGTAACGGAAAAATTAAACCTCATCACGATTCTACAGACACAACAACAGGTACTTATGTATCCTCCGGAAATGCTTATGTGCAGGCCTACTATCAGCTCGCAAAGGAAGAAAACGTAATGCTTATAGACGGCTTTGAGCTTACTAAAACATTGCTTGAAAAGGCTTATGCGGATGACCCTGACGCCAAAAACGGTATGCCTTATGTTATGGCGCTCTTCTGCACCGATGACGGAACGCATTACAGCAAAACAGGCGGTGTGCTTCAGGCAGGCTTGTTTGCCAACGCAATTAAGGAGCTTGATACAGAGCTTTCAAAATATGTTATTGCGCCTAAGAGCTGCGAGGGTCTTAACAATACAGGTACAATGTTTACAGTAAGCACTACAGGCAAGTTTACTGCAAATGATAACAACTACAACTATTCCGCTTATTGGACGGAATACGGGCAGGCATTGTTTGACAGCCTTGAAACCAATGAGCCTGTGGTTGATGACAACCCTTATGACGTAAACGGCGACGGTGTTACCGATAAGGCCGATGCACAGGCAGTTTTACAGCATTATTTGGATAAAACTAAGGATTTGCCAACCTTTAACGCTGAAAAGGCAGACGTAAATAAGGACGGAACAATAACCGCTCTTGACGCTTCCTTGCTTGAACAAATTGTGCTTGACGCAAAATAAAATTATGCAATATTTGCTCCCTGAAGCTCTTTTTCAGGGAGCTTTTGCAATTATAGGCATAAAAAATAAATATATTGGGAATAACCCCTAAGAAAACACTGTTTAAAAGGCAGCTAAAATTAATATAAAGGAGAGAGAAATATGTGTACTGCGGCAACCTATAAAACAAAGGATTTCTATTTTGGACGAACCCTTGATTACGAATTTTCCTACGGCGAAAATGTTACTGTTACACCGAGAAATTTTAAACTGAAATTTAGGGGAGCAGACGCCTTGGAACGGCATTATGCCTTTGTGGGAATGGCGCATATTGCGGAAAACTATCCTCTGTATTATGATGCGGTAAATGAAAAGGGCTTGTGCATTGCGGGGTTAAATTTTGTGGGAAACGCATATTACCGCCAAAAAGAAAAGGGGAAGGATAATATTGCCCCTTGGGAATTAATTCCGTGGGTTTTGGGGCAGTGTAAAAGCGTTAAGGAAGCAAAGGAACTGCTTGCAAGGCTCAGTCTTTGGGAAGAGCCTTTCGGTGAAGGGCTTCCGTTGGCACAGCTGCACTATATTATTTCCGATGAAAACAGCTCTGTTACTGTAGAAAGCGTAAAGAACGGCATTTTTGTTTATAACAACCCCGTTGGTGTGCTTACAAACAATCCGCCTTTTCCTGTTCAAATGTTTAATTTGAACAACTATATGGGTTTGTCTGCAAATACTCCCGAAAACCGCTTTTCACAAAAGCTTCCGCTTAATGTGTACAGCAGGGGAATGGGCGCTTTGGGTCTCCCCGGAGATTTGTCCTCCATGTCAAGATTTGTGCGTGTGGCTTTTACAAAAATGAACTCCCTGTCCGACAGTGATGAAAAATCCTCCGTGAGCCAGTTTTTTCACATATTGGGTTGTGTGGATC
The DNA here is from genome assembly GCA_964388305.1 of uncultured Lachnospiraceae bacterium. GTDB lineage: Bacteria > Bacillota > Clostridia > Lachnospirales > CAG-274 > JAJQCI01. Next base: position 7,991 of record CAYMAA010000073.1, read on the forward strand.
AGCAAAGAGGGTGCTGCCGTTTGCCGAACGGAAAGTTTGAAATTTCCATCTATACATCCTGCTGCAATGCCAATAAGGGCATTTACTATTATAAAACCTACGATAACCACAGCATTGCCGGCGTGGATATGAATAAAGAAAACCTCGACGGCAGCGCGCTTGTAAGCTATAGCCTTCTTGCGGACGAAAAGCCGAAAATACAAAATTAACCTCACTTCCGCCCGCTTTTGGCTTTTGTTGTAAAAATACCTGCGATCTATATAAAATTTAAAAGAGATCAATAAAACATTGATTAATTCACTGAAGTAAATTTCGATAGAAAAATTTCCGTATCCTCCCAAGGTAAACTACGGCATAGCGGAAAAGCTGTGTCGGAGTTTTTCGTAAGAAAGATACGGAAAATTTTATCCGAAAGGAAATCTCGGCTTGCGAAGCTTTATTCATACTGTTCAAGAGGGATATGTAGTATAGTAATAGGAATTTCCGCCCAATCTTTTTAAGCTGTAAATTCCGTCTATCAGTGAATTTGATGAATCATTTATAAATATAATTCCGCTTTCATCATCAAGTCTTGGTAAACCATCCATATTTATAAATGGAGATAAAATGCTGCCTCCTTGTGCTAAAACACCGCAAAGATAACCTGAAACATTCCATGATTCAAGGTAGTATGCCCAAACAAAATTACCTGCCTCATTTTTGTTATATAATATACTGTTAGCTAAATATAACGTATTATTTGATAATTGAAGCTTAAAATCTAAATCTCCACCTACAGATTTGTTTAATATTCTATTTAAGTCTGTTTCTTTTTCATTGGCTTTATCAACCAATTTGTCTAATGTATTGTTTAAAAACCCGGTATCTATGCTATCCCAATCGTATAAAGTTACTGTTTCTATACTATTTGCTTGATACCTTTTTCCATCAATTTCAGCAAAATATCTATCTTCATGAAAGAAATCAAAAATTCCCAAGTCATTCTCAATATAATAGTCTTCATTCGATGTATAAATATAATCTTTTAATCCTGTCAAGTCTATGAGTAAAATTGGATTTCCCGCACAATAAGCATACCAATTAACCCCATCTTTGATAGGATCTTCGGATATAAATGAACCTGTTGCAGGGTTATAGTACCTTGCACG
>CAYMAA010000074.1:0-8983 GCA_964388305.1 uncultured Lachnospiraceae bacterium
GCCCAGGGACGGAATCGAACCGCCCACACGCGGATTTTCAGTCCGCTGCTCTACCGACTGAGCTACCTGGGCCAAGCGCTTTGAGAGCTTTTCTCAAAGACAAGTCTTATTATAGACTATGAAAAGCTTTTTGTCAAGGACTTTTTTAACTTAATTTTACAAGTTATAATTTTATCTTATTGTAAGCCTGCCGTTTACTTTTTTTAGAAAATTTTAAAAATTGCTTGACAAACGTGAGAATGGTGTGATATTATATATTGGCGTTGGAAAAGCGTGTATTTAACGGCCCGTTGGTCAAGCGGTTAAGACGCGGCCCTCTCACGGCTGAAACATGGGTTCGATTCCCGTACGGGTCATTTTACGGCGCTATAGCCAAGTGGCTAAGGCAAGGGACTGCAACTCCCTGATCTCCGGTTCAAATCCGGATGGCGCCTTTGGTGCTTATATTATGGTATAGGCACTTTTTTTATGTCGCCTTAAACGGTTGAATTTTGTGTATTGTTTTTGGTTTGTGCCAAAAATACGAAAGGAGTTTCGTGTTTTGTAACATTATGCTTGCGGCATTATCCGTATTTGGTTAAGCCTGTAACGGAAAAATACTATATATGTAAAATATAATGAGTTTTTTTTCAGATGAGTTAAAATTGTTACAAGTTTGTTACAAATTAAAAAAACGCTTGATTTGGCGGTTTAAAAGTGATATATTATAAACAAGCCACGGGTTGGCAGGTGAATTTGGCAATACGATACGGCGGAAAGCCTTTAATGTTGAAAACTGGTTTTAAGGTGAAACAGCAGGCTTTGTCAGACGTATGATACAGCCTACTGTCAGGCGGGCGTCCCCCTTGGGCGTCTCCTAAAAGTATCGGCTAATTGTTACAGTTTTGTTACAATTGACTTTTGCTTATTGACTTGACCTGACCTTGGTGCTATAATCACTTGTGAAAGAGGTATATATGCTCAAACCTCTGCACAAAATAACATTTTCATTATAAGGAGGAGAAACAATGAAAAGAAAAATAGCTTTACTTTTAGCATTGGCTATGGCAGCTTCAATGCTTCCGGTAAACGTTTTCGCAAGTTCATCTAACGGTATCAACAAGAGTGTTTCCGTTAAGGATGACGACCCTGTTAAGGGTGTTTATCTTAAAATCGTTCCTAAGGATGAAGTTGTATCCTACGACTCAATCGTTCTTAGGTACACAACAGCAGAAGTAGACGAAGACCAGGGCTCAATCGCTTCATTTGACAAAGCTGACTGGGCAGGCTTAACACAGTCACCTTCTTCATACGATTCTCTTATGAGCCAGCTTGAAAGCGGCGTTACAGCTAAAACTGTTCTTGACAGATTATGGGCTAATACAGACGACGTTTACATTCCTTGGTCAATGAAGAAGACAGGTAAAACAGAAGTAGAAGTAGAACTCTTCCCTGTTCCTGCAGTTTACTGCGATACAAACTGGAGCGGTACAGGTAACGGTTCAGGCGTTAAGCCTTACTACTATATTCCTCTTCAGGTTATAGCAGACGGCGAAGGCGACATTAAGGTTACTATCGACGCTAACGAATCTTCAATTTCAGGCGGCGGCACAACAACATTTGCTTATTCTACATCAGGCAGCGGCGCTACAACAACAACAGTTGACGAAATCGTTGATTTCAACGAGTCCAACAGCGGCAATCCTATCGAAATCAGAATTAAGGAAACAGTTGCAGGCACACTTGAAAGCGGTACACTTACACTCAGAACAAACGGCGGCTTCAGATTTGTATCTAACAGCAACATTAAGGTTGAACCCGGTACAAACAGCCCAAGCTTTGAGGTAGGTACAATCACATACAACAGTGATTATGACGAAGTTAAGATTGAAATTAAGAACCTTGTAACAACAACAAAGGCTTCAGGCATCAACGTAACAAACATTATTGTAGAGCCTGAGGATGATGATGTTGACTGGGGCGCAGTAAACATTTCAGTTAAGGGTTGCGGAATCACATCTGAAACAATCCAGGTTGCTAACAGAGTAGACTATGGTGTAGCATTAACAGTTAATGAAGATCCTACAACTATTCTTACAGGCTTCCAGTATGTAACAGGCGACTCCGATCTTGACGAAGATGATTTTGCAACAGCAGAAGTTCACTTTGAAGAAACTATTGCAGACACATGGAACATGAAGCAGAAGATGTACTTCACATTCCCTGAGGGTGTTAAGATTGTTGACTTCGAGACAGATGATGTTAAGCAGATGGATGACATATTTGATTTAGCTTATCTTGATGATGACGGATCAACACTTGTTATCCCAAGATTGGATAACGAAAACGGTTCTTATAAGAACGGCGCTGTTATAAATCCTGACGAATGTACAGAATTTGACATTACTTTCTATTTAACAGTTGACCCTGCTTACGGCGACAACGACATTACTGTTGGTTTGTACGGCGGCGGCGTTGATGAAGGCGTTATTTCCGATAAGGTTGTTGCTAAGGCAGTTACACCTGTAACACTTTCAACAAAGGCTACAAAGACAAATATCGGTTACTCAGCAGTTCCTACAGCTGACGTAACAATTACTGAAAACGTTGCAGGCGCTCTTCAGGATGACGAAAGCGTATATTTATCAATCGATACACTTTGGACACAGGGCGACATCGGTATTAACGACAACGGTAAGGTAGAGGCTACAGCTAACGGCGGCGAGCTTGGTATTAAGACAGCTAAGATTAAGAGCGGTTATATCGAAATTCCTATCGACAAGACATCTTACTCAACACCCGGTTCTATCACAATTACTGACATCGAAGTTGGTACATCAAGAAGCGTACCTGTTGGTGACTATGATCTTGAAGTAGACGGCGAGGCAGTTCTTAATAACTATGATGATGATTATGAAGATGATTACAGATCATCAACAACACCTTATGACTCAAATCTTATTAATGTTTCAGGTTATGAGTTTGTTTGGACACAGGACAATACAGATTGCTACGCATTCCCTGGTTACCTTTCAGTAATTACCGAAACAGGTACACTTGATTACGAAGTATCTGTAACAAAGGACGAAACAACAATTTATGTTGACGGAACAGCTTACACAATGGACGTTGCTCCTTACATTCAGGCTTCTACAAGCTCAATGTTAGTTCCTCTTCGTTTCGTAACACTTGCTCTTGGTGTTGACGCTGATGCAGTTGCTAACGGCGCTACAGATGATACATCTACAATCATTTGGGATGCTAATTCTAAGACAGCTACAATCTTCTATGCAGCAGGCTCAGGCCAGAAGATTATTCAGTTCACAGCAGGTTCAAGCGTAATGACAATCGACGGTACAGCTACACCTATGGCTAACGGCGCTGTTGCTGAAATTACAGACGGCAGAATGTTTGTTCCTTTCAGAGCGCTTGGTACAGCTCTTGGCGTAACAGTTGGTTGGGATGATGCTACAAAGACAGCAACATACAACGCTAAGGACACAACAGCAGTTGTAGCGCCTGTAGTAGAAGCTACAACAGAAGCTACAACAGAAGCTACAACAGAAGCAGCTGAAACAACAACAGAAGCTGAGTAATTAATAGTTAGTTAAGTATAAACTAAATATTATATAAAGAAAAGCCCTCAACCTTGAGGGCTTTTCGCTTATATAAAAAAGGAGGTATTTATATGATAAACACACCGCACATTAACTGCTTGTGCGAGATTGGGGAAACTGTGCTTTTGCCGGGAGATCCTCTTAGGGCAAAAATGATAGGTGAAAAATATTTGGAAAATTGCAAATGCTTTAACAAAATAAGAGGCGCATTAGGCTTTACGGGAGAGTATAAGGGCAAAACAATTTCAGTAATGGGTACAGGCATGGGTATACCCTCTATGGGCATATACTCCTATGAGCTGATTAATATATTCGGGGTAAAAAATCTTATTAGAATTGGCACAACGGGAGGTATGCAGGATAAAACAAAGGTAAGAGATGTTATAGTGGCAATGGCGGCGTCAACCAACTCACGCTTTTGCCATCAATACGGTCTAAGCGGAACATTCAGCGCTGCGGCAGACTATGAGCTTTTGGAAAAAGCTGTTTCCGTATGCAGAGAAAAGGGTATTAGGTTTCATGTGGGAAATGTGCTTACAAGCGACTGGTTTTATTCCGATGATGAAAAAGCGCTTGATGCTTGGAGAAAGATGGGTATACTTGGTACAGAAATGGAAACGGCAGGCTTGTATATGACAGCCGCAAGGTACGGAGCAAAGGCTCTTTCAATATTAACAGTATCCGACCATATGTATACAAAAGAAGAAACCACTGCGGAAGAAAGGGAAAAGACCCTTACGGATATGATAGAAACGGCGCTTGAAACGGCAGTCAGACTATAAATAAGAGCGCAAGTCCAAACAACTCCTCTTAACCGCTCTGTCACATAAAAATTTCCGCATCCTGCTCGAAAAAACGCCGGCGCAGCCTTTCCGTTGTACCGGCGTTTTCCCCTGCGGATACGAAAAATTTTTCTCGAAATTTGCTTCAGCTGATTAACAGTGTTTCTTAATCAGGCTTGTATGCTTTTTCTGACTGCAAATAATTAATGTAGCCGTTTAGAAGTCTGTTATGTACTCTGAAGCACTGACGGTCACTTAAATGTACTGCGTAGGCAATAGCGTCCCAGCTTTTATGGCGGGCATAACGCAGTGTTATTAAGCGCCTGTCGTAATAATCAAGTGTTAGCAGATAATTGCTCACATTGGAATGGTTTAAATTTAGCAAATCTATTTTGCTATACAATGCCGTAAGCGCTCCCCTGCCGGGTGGAGTCAGGCTTGGGTGAGCAGTATTTTGCGGAAGAATGGCAAGAGCATCTTCTATGAGAAGCGTACCTCGCTCAATCTCCCGTTTAATTTTAAGCAGCTCTTCATTCAGACCTGTTAAAAGCATTGTGTAGCTGCCCCATTCGTAAAAACACCGTGCCGCTTGTTTTCTATCCATTATGAACACCTCATTTTTAATGAAATTTTGTATTGCCTTATTCGTTTCAAATCTGAAACGTATATATAATAACATAATAAATAGAAAAAGTCAACAGAAATGGAAAAAAATTCCATAAAGTTGACTTGGTTTTAATTACGGTATAAATATGCAAGGTAATATTTTGGCGGTTTTCACGGTATTATAATGGTTTTTCCCTCAATCAGCTGATTTGGGGAGGATAAGTCATTTGCTTTCATTATTTCTTCAACGTGGGCGTCCGTGCCGTAAAAATATCTGGAAATATAAATCAGTGTGTCACCTGCCTGTACCGTATAGGTTTTGGGGTCGCTTTGAGCAAATGCCGGGGCGGCAGGCTCTTCTGTTGCCGGTACGGATGTGTCCTCCGTAGCTTCCTCCTGTACAGTGTTAGCCGAGGCAAAAACGGAGTAGGTTTTTTCCACCTCATCTTTAAGGGCAATATAGCTTTTCCCCACGGAGTTTAGCTGTTTTTCAAGGGTATCTATGCGTGAGTTGCTGCTTAAAAGTCCTCCGCCTATTATAATTGTAACAAACAGCAGCGCAAAGCTTAAACCGCTTAACAGCGGCACGGGGTTTGTTGAGGGCATTTGCCTGAGCTTTTGAAAATTTGGGGGAGTAAAGCTAAACAGCCTTTGCGGGTTTTTGCTTTTTACCTTACGCAGCTTTGCGGTCATTTTGGCGTCCACCTGTTTGTTTGGGTTTTCGGCAGGAGCAGAGCTTTTGGCAAGCTCTTTTTTACAGTGCAGCAGGTACTCGTGCATTGGCTCGTTTCTGTCATAATAAATAAAATATCCCGTAATGGGTTTTAGCTGAGGAGAGCCGCCGACACTGCGGTAAAAGGAGGCGGACTTGTCCAACGGATCGGTTACGTAAAGCACATCGCTTGGGTTGGGAAAATTTTGCAAGTGGTATGTAAGCTGCGCTTCGTTTAAAAAATCGCCGTATCCCGGCTGAACATACGCCCAGCCAACAACATTCAGGCTTGGAAAAAACTGTTCCCTTATAGCGGCAATTTCCTCCCAGCCCTGTGGGGTTAGCGTTTTAAAACCGCCGTTTTGGTCGGTATGGCTTGCGGAGGCAATGCCGCTTATAAACAGCACATCTTCGTCCTCCTCCCTTGCGGTACTTCCTAAAAGTATAAAAATCAGCTCATCGCAAACATATTTCTCCTCCATATACTTTATATAAGTCGTTACATAGTCCTCCATATATATTTTGGAGCCGGGTATAATTGTGCCTATTTGTTTTACGTTATCCATTTTTTACCACCTCATTCATTTATTTTCTTTATATTAGCACAGCGGAATAATATAATTTGCCGAAAACGGGTTTTGTATTATTAAAAAATATTGACAAGCTGTTTGAAAATTAGTAAACTTTATATATAAATTGATAGGTAATTACATAGTGTTATAAAATGATTAAAGAAAGGCGGATGAATATTTGTGGATTTATTTGAAAAAATGAAAAGTGTGGGAAGCTCTCTTACCGAGGGTGTTTTGGACGCTAAAAAAACCTTTGACACAAAGCAGGATATTTATATGGCTGAAAAAAAGCTAAAGGAATTATATTGCGCTATAGGCAAAAAATATTATGAGGAGCATAAGGAGAGCTGCGGCGGGGAATATGCCGAGCTTTTTAGCGCCTGCGGCAGTACTGTTGAAGAAATTGGCAATTTAAAAAGCGGACTTAATAATGAAGAGGGCGTAAAAAAGTGCGGCAGCTGCGGCTGTATTTTAAAGGAAGGGCAAAAATTTTGCACCAACTGCGGACGCGCTGTAGATTACACGGAAAATACAGAGGCTTCCATAAATGGCAAGGCTTGTAAAAACTGCGGAAAAACTGTTGCCGATAACATTAAGTACTGCCCGTTTTGCGGATATATTTTATCGGAAGAAGCCGATGAAGCCTGCAAAGATAATGAAGAGGTGTAAGGGAACACTTGTTGTTCGGTGTTCTCTAAAATGACGGTTGAAAGGGCGAAATAAATGGAATATGGCTTTGTAAGATGCGCCGCCATAAGCAGTGATGTGCGTGTTGCGGACGTTTGGTTTAATGTGGAAAAAATAATTGAAGGAATGAAAGCTGCGGACAAACAGGGATGCGAGGGGGTTGTTTTTCCCGAATTGTGCATAACGGGTTATACCTGCGGAGATCTGTTTTTGCAAAGTACCCTGCTTGAAGAAGCGCTTAAAGGGTTATATGCCGTTGCGGAGGCAAGCGGGGGAATGACGCCTGTTTTTGTTGTAGGCTTGCCTTACAGCTTTGAGGGGCGGCTTTACAATGCGGCGGCTGTTATTTATGACGGAAATATTTTGGGTCTTGTGCCTAAAACATACATTCCGAATTACAATGAGTTTTATGAAAAAAGATATTTTGAAAAAGCCTTTGAGGGGATTAAGACGGTACGCTTGGATGATAAGGAAATTCCCTTTGGCGCAAAGCTGCTTTTTAAACCCGATGGCTTTGAAAAGTGTGTTTTTGCCGTGGAAATTTGCGAGGACTTGTGGGCGGCAATGCCCCCATCGGGTTTTCACGCAACGGCAGGCGCAACAATTATTTTAAACCCGTCGGCAGGCAACGAAATAACGGGGAAGGCGGCTTACAGACGGGATTTGGTTAAAAATCAGTCCGCAAGGCTTATCTGCGGCTATGTTTATGCCTGCGCGGGAGAGGGTGAGTCCACTACCGATGCGGTTTATTCCGGGCACGACATTATTTGTGAAAACGGCAGAATTTTGGCAGAGAGCAGGCTGTTTGAAAACGGCATAACCATTGCGGATATTGACGTGGGTCTTTTGGACACGGAAAGGCGGAGGAACACTTCCTTCTGCGGCAGTGACGAGGGTTACAGACCTGTTTGCTTTGAGTACTTTTCACCCGTAAACGGCAATTTAAAAAGACCTGTAGACCCTATGCCCTTTGTTCCTGCCGATAATGGCAAAAGAGAAGAAAGGTGCAGAGAGATTATCGCAATTCAGGCGATGGGCCTTAAAAAAAGGCTTTTGCATATAGGAACCGAAAATGCGGTTATAGGCATTTCGGGCGGACTGGATTCTACCCATGCCCTGCTTGTTACCGTGGAGGCGTTTAAGCTGGCAGGGTTTGACACAAAGGGCATAAAAACCGTTACAATGCCATGCTTTGGCACTTCCGAAAGAACACACAGCAATGCCGTAAAGCTGTGTGAGGCTTTGGGAACAAGCTTTGAAGAGGTTTCCATTGAAAAGGCTGTGCTAAAGCATTTTGAGGATATTGGTCATGACGTTAATAAACACGACTTGACCTATGAGAACTCTCAGGCGAGAGAGAGAACGCAGGTTCTTATGGATCTGGCGGCTAAGTACGGCGGCTTTGTTGTTGGCACCGGGGATCTTTCCGAGCTGGCGCTGGGGTTTGCCACCTTTAACGGGGACCACATGAGTATGTACGGTGTAAACTGCTCCATACCAAAAACACTTATAAGATATTTAATAAAGTATTTTGCGGATTTTTCCGAAAACAGCAGTTTAAAGAAAGTGCTTTATGATATTTTGGATACTCCCGTTTCTCCCGAGCTTTTACCCCCTGACGATAAGGGGGACATTGCGCAGGTCACCGAGGATATTGTAGGCCCCTATGAGCTGCACGATTTTTATTTGTATAATATGATGCGGCTTGGCTATGAGCCTGAAAAAATTTATTATTTGGCAAAAATCGCTTTTAAGGATAAGTATGACGGAAAAACAATTTTAAAGTGGCTTAAAAAATTTTATTGGAGATTTTTCGCTCAGCAGTTTAAAAGATCTGCTTTGCCGGACGGCCCAAAGGTGGGGTCTGTTTCTTTAAGTCCCAGAGGGGATTGGAGAATGCCCAGTGACGCCTGCGTAAAAGTGTGGATGGACAGGCTGGACGGCATTGTGGATTGACGCAAAGCGCTAACCTGCTATGTAAGTCCCATAGCTGTCGGCGGTCTTTCTCCGCGCTCACCCCTCCGGCTG
>CAYMAA010000075.1:0-8952 GCA_964388305.1 uncultured Lachnospiraceae bacterium
ATTTTTGTTACTCGTCAAATATTGAAACAATTTCACCGTCAAGTATTCTGTTCATATTTTTAAGCGCGCAAAAGTTGCCGCACATAGAGCAGGTGTCCTCTTTTTCGGGAGCCGCCTCTGCTCTGTATCTTCTTGCCTTTTCCGGGTCAATGGCAACATCAAACATACCCTCCCAGTCAAGTTTTTTTCTTGCAATCCGCATTTTTCTATCCCAATCCACAGCGCCTCTTACACCCTTTGCAATATCCGCCGCATGAGCGGCTATTTTAGATGCAATAATGCCCTCTTTAACATCATCAACATTTGGCAGCCTTAAATGCTCCGCAGGGGTAACGTAGCATAAAAACGCAGCGCCTGCGGCAGCGGCAACAGCGCCGCCTATGGCTGATGTTATATGGTCATAGCCCGGGGCAATATCCGTTACAATAGGGCCCAAAACATAAAACGGCGCGCCATGGCAAATTGTTTTTTGTATTTTCATATTGGCTTCTATTTGATCCAAAGGCATATGCCCCGGGCCTTCAATCATTACCTGAACATCCTTTGCCCATGCACGTTTTGTAAGCTCTCCCAAGGTTACAAGTTCCTCTATCTGGCTTATATCCCCTGCGTCCTCAATGCACCCCGGTCGGCAGGCATCTCCCAAGCTTAAAGTAATGTCATACTTACGGCAGATTTCCAAAATATCATCAAAATGTTCATAAAAAGGATTTTCTTTTCCTGTCATTTCCATCCACGCAAATATTATTGAGCCGCCACGGGAAACTATATTCATAAATCTTTTGCTTTGTTTAAACCTTTGTGCCGTTGCCTTGTTTATGCCGCAGTGAATTGTCATAAAATCCACACCGTCTTCAGCGTGCATTTTAACAATATCAAGCCATTCCTCTGTTGTAATGCTTTTAAGCGCCTTATGATAATATACAACGGCATCATAAATAGGCACTGTTCCAATAATTGCAGGACACTCCTCAGTAAGTTTTTTTCTGAATTTTCTTGTATCTCCAAAAGAGCTTAAATCCATAATGGACTCTGCGCCCATGGCAACAGCGGAATTTACCTTTTTTATCTCCTCGTCGAAATCCTTGCAATCCCTCGAAATGCCTAAATTGACATTGATTTTTGTTTTAAGCGACGAGCCTATTCCATTGGGATCAATACTTTTATGCAGTTTGTTGCATGGTATGCAAATTTGACCCTTTGCCATAAGTTCCATTAGCTCTTGAGGGGCATACCCTTCTTTTGTTGCCACAATACTCAGTTCCCTTGTTATAATACCCTTTCTTGCCGCATCCATCTGCGTTGTGTATTCCATATTAAGCACCTCCGTTTACAGCGCTATTGCAATAAAAAAACGTATCATTCCTGATACGCAAAATAACCGCAATATTGGCATCTTCCTACGGCGGCATTATCCGCATCAGGTTTACGGGTCGGAACGAAATCCCTCTCAGCCCTAAAGCTCCCCGGAGTTTTATTTTCAATATAACAATTATATCCCATAAGCCTTATTCTGTCAATAAATAATTTTCCGAAAGAAAAGCGGCAATCGGACTTACTTGGTTAAATAACTTGTTTTTACGGATATGTAAAATATATAGGCAATAATTTTTTTGCTCTTTTACCTGATTATCACCTTTATAAGCCTAATTATATCAAAAATAATAAGGCTTGTTAATTTTGCGGTTGAGTCAGCTTTAAAAATTTGCTTAAATAAAAAAATACACAAAATATTATAAAAACTATATCAATTTTTTAAAAAATGTGCTACAATATATTTATACTTCCATAAATTTATTATATCTTTTGTCAAAACAGTGTTTTGAGAAACGAGGGATTCTTAATGACACATAAGGAAAAGGCTCAGCAGCTTTTAAATCAAAAATATCATTGCTCGCAAACAATTTTGGGCTCTTTTGCGGCGGACTTAGGCTTGGATCTTAAAACAGCCTTTAAAATAAGTACCTGTTTTGGAGGCGGAATGCGGCAAGGCAGTGTTTGCGGTTGTATTACCGGCTCTCTGCTTGTTTTGGGAATGGCTTTTGGCTTTTATGACGCTCAGAACACGGAGCTGGAGCTGTTTGGAAATAAGAAAACAGAAGAATTTATAAACAGATTTACCAAAAAAATGAACGGTGTAATGCTTTGCCGTGAAATTTTGGGCAAGGATATTTCCCATCCGCAGGAAATGGCTGAAATCCGCAAAGAGGGTTTAATTTTAAAGAAATGCCCAAATGTAATAAATATCAGCATAGAAATTCTTGAAGATATGCTTGGGGATTATTTAAAAAATGCCGCAGAAAGCGACATAAGCCTTGAGGATATGCCCAAAAGCGATGAAATGCTCGCTATGATTAAAAGAATGGGCAACATAAACAAATTCAGAAGAAATGTAAATAACCTTATTATTAACACAAGCCGCCGCATAGCCTTTATTCAGTTTGATATTTGGAAATTTAAAATAATAAACGATCTTTACGGAGAAAAGTTCGGCGATGAAGTGCTGTACTTTATAACGGAACGCCTTTCAAAAATATGCGGTGACAGGCAATATTATGTAAATCTGCTTAGTGATGTTTTTATGGTAGTTACTGAGTTTGACGAAAACAGGGAAATTAAAGAATTTATAAATAATTTGGATAAAAGAATAAACTCCTACAAGGGTATAAATCTGCAGCTTTCCTACGGCATATATGCTATGGAGGATAAGCAAATGGAGCTTCGCCAAATGCAGGACAGAGCTGCCATGGCAAGAAAGGCAGCCAAAAACAATCTTCTTACAAATATGGTTTTTTATAAGGAGCAGTTTAAGGTTTCTCTTTACAATAAAAAGTTTATAGAAGAAAATATGATTACTGCGATGAATGAAAAGCAGTTTTTAATGTATCTTCAGCCAAAATACAGCATATCCCAAAACAAAATTATAGGCGCTGAGGCTCTTGTAAGATGGAAGCACCCTGATTTCGGTATGATTTTTCCCGATCAGTTTATACCTATAATAGAAGAAAACGGCTTTATTTTACGGGTGGACTATTTTATATGGTCGGAAGCGTGCCGTTTTATTAAAAAGTGTGTAAATGCAGGTATAACAGCCTGCCCTGTTTCCGTAAATGTTTCCCGTATACATCTCAGAAATGACGATTGTATTGAATATCTTTCGGGTTTAATAAAAAATTTGGGCATACCAAAGGAATTGCTGGAGCTTGAAATTACGGAAACCTCCGATGAACGTCAGGTAAGCACCCGTGCTTTAAGCCTGAAGAAAGCAGGCTTTAAGCTCCTTATGGACGATTTCGGCAGCGGCTATTCCTCGCTTAACATTTTGTTGGAAACACCTTTCGACATTATTAAGCTGGACAGAAAGTTTATAAACAATATGACGGTTTCCGAAAAAGGCAGGCTTATTTTGGAACACGTTGTAGATATGGCAAAAAAGCTGGACTTAGAGCTTATAGCCGAGGGTGTTGAAACAAAGGAACAGGTGGATCTGCTTAAAAAAATAGGCTGTGACCATGTTCAGGGTTATTATTACGCAAAGCCTATGCCGGTTGAGGATTTTGCAAGGCTTCTAAAAGCGCAATATGAAATAAAATAAAAAACAGAGCCTCCTAAAATTATGAAGTGTTACCTGTCTACTTGACAGGGAACACTTCGTTTTTGGTTTAGGCTCTGTTTAATTTTATATTTGCTGAAAAATTAATGTCTGAAATGCCTTATACCCGTAAATACCATGGCAATGCCGTATTTGTCGCAAGCCTCTATGGATTCTTTATCTCTTATAGAACCGCCCGGCTGAATAATTGCGGTAATGCCCGCCTTTGCGGCGGCTTCAACACAATCGCTGAACGGGAAAAACGCATCGGAGGCAAGCACTGCGCCAACGGTAGCGTCCTCGCCTATGTTCTGTTTGCCATGGTCAATAGCCTGTTCTGCCGCCCAAATTCTGTTTACCTGCCCGGGCCCCATACCAACGGAGCTTTTATTTTTGCCGATAGCAATTCCGTTAGACTTAACATACTTAACTATCTTCCATGTAAACAAAAGATCTTCCATTTCCTTTTCGGTAGGTTTTCTGCTTGTAACCACCTTAAGCTCCTCCGGGTTAAGCAGCTCGCTGTCAACATCCTGAATAAGCAAACCGCCGCTTACCTTTTTAACGTCATAAGCGCCCTCCGGCTGTTTTCTTCCAATATTGTCCAGTGTAAGAAGTCTTACGTTCTTCTTCTTTGTAAGCACCTCTAAAGCCTCATGGCTAAAGCTTGGAGCAAGTATAATTTCAAGAAAAATCTTACTCATTTCCTCTGCGGCAGCCTTATCTATTTCTCTGTTTGCAACAACAATTCCCCCAAAAATGGAAACCGGGTCGGTTGCGTAAGCCTTTGTATAAGCCTCATAAATATCCTTTCCGCTGGCAACGCCGCAAGGATTGGAATGCTTGCAGGCAACAACTGTAGGCTCGTCAAATTCCTTTAAAAGCTCCAAAGCGCCGTGAGTATCGTTAATATTGTTAAATGAAAGCTCCTTGCCGTGCAGCTGCTTAATGCCCGTAAGCATACCGCTGTTGTTTCCAACCTCTTTATAAAAGGCGGCGGACTGATGCGGATTTTCACCGTATCGCATACTTTGTACCTTTTCAAATGTAAGCGTAACCGTATCGGGGTATTTAGGCAAGCCTGCCTTATCCTTAAGATAGCCCGCAATAAGAGCATCATAATGCGCTGTGTGGTTAAATACCTTTGCAGCCAAATAAAACTTTGTTTGTACACTAACCTCTCCGTTAGCCTTATATTCGTCAATAATTCTGCCATAGTCCGCAGGGTCGGTAACAACTGCCACGTCCTTATAGTTCTTTGCGGCAGCTCTTATCATTGAGGGCCCTCCGATATCTATATTTTCAATAGCCTCGCTAAGCTCAACACCTTCTTTAAGAATTGTTTGCTTAAACGGATAGAGATTTACGGCAACCACATCTATAAGAGTAACGCCCAAATCCTCAACCTGTTTCATGTGGTTCGGGTTATCTCTCATTGCAAGTATGCCTGCGTGAATTTTTGGGTGAAGTGTTTTAACTCTGCCGTCCAAACATTCAGGGAAACCCGTAACGTTGTCCACACTTGTAACATCAATTCCCGCTTCTTTCAAAGCTCTGTATGTTCCCCCTGTGGAAACAACCTCCAAACCCAGCTCCTGCAATTCCCTTGCAAACTCAACAATACCTGTTTTGTCGGATACGCTTAATAATGCACGTTTTTTCATAGTAAAGCTCCTTTTTGCTGCGCCCTGCGCAAGAGTCCCCTCATCCTCTTGACACAAGCCTTTTTCAAGTCTATAATTATGTAACCGCCACACTTTAAAATACGGCAGAATAATTTAAAAATTATAATTAAGGAACCATTGATTATTTCTCTCGAAACTCTCTTTGGCGAATTAATCAATGTTTCCTTAATAATATCACATTTACCTGTTTTTTGCAATATAGGAAAGGCAATTTTATGAAAAATATTCTTTTTGTTTCGGATCTTGACGGAACTCTTTTAAACAATCAAAAAAAGCTTTCGGCAGAAAGCGTGGAAATTTTAAACAGCCTGCTTAAAAAGGGACTTAAATTTACCGTTTCCACCGCCCGTACTCCCGCAACGCTTCAAGCCATACTTTCACCACTGAGTTTAACTCTGCCTGTGTGTTGTATGAACGGCGCGGCAATTTACAGCTTTTCAAAAAACACATATATTAAAACCTTTCCCATTGACGCAGATTTAGTTTTTCCCATAATAAAAATATGCGAAAATGGGGGTGTGTTTCCATTTATACACGTTATTAAGGATAACTTTTTATATGTCTTTTACGAAACCATTACTTCATCGCCCGAAAAAGCATTTTATGAAGAGCGTCAAAACCTGCCTTTAAAAAAATATATAAATTCACCGTATCAGCCAAGCTTCGGTTCTCCCGTATATTTTACAATTTTAGGCTTGGAGAAAAACGTAAAAAACATAATCGACAGTCTAAAACCCTTTAAAGACCGCATTACCCTTAATTTTTACGAGGATATATATAATAAAGGCTATTACTATTTGGAAATTTGCCATTGCGGCGCATCAAAAAGCTTCGGAGCGGAATATATAAAAACCATCTCCGAAGCCGAAAAAATTTATGCCTTTGGCGATAACACCAACGATTTGCCCATGCTCATTTTGGCAGATAAATCCTTTGCTGTTGCCAATGCAGCAGAAGCCGTTAAACAAAGCTGCACACATATAATAGGCGCCAACACGCAAAACTCGGTTGCCAAAGCTATTAAGGAAATATTACTTAACCCGCTTTAAGCTCCAGCCTTAATCTGTCAGCAATAAGCGCAATAAACTCGCTGTTTGTAGGCTTGCCCTTGTGACTGTTTATTGTGTAGCCAAACAAATTGTCTATGGCGTCTACCCTGCCTCTGCTCCAAGCCACCTCTATAGCGTGTCTTATGGCTCTTTCCACTCTGCTGGGTGTTGTGTTGCACTTTTTGGCTATTGTAGGATAAAGCTCCTTTGTAATGTAGTTAAGTACATCTATATCATTAATAGCCATAAGTATTGCCTCTCTCATATAATGATAGCCTCTAATGTGGGCGGGCACCCCTATCTCGTGCAAAACATTTGTTACCCTTGTTTCCAAATCATATTCACTGTTTCTTGCGATACATATATTTTTACTTATTGCCGAACCGTTTACAGGCTCTCCCAGCTGCCTTATTCTCTCTACAAGCAGATCCATATCGAAGGGCTTTGCAATATAATAATATGCCCCTAACTCAAATGCTCTTCTGGTAATTTGCTCCCTTGTAATTGCCGTTAAAATAATGCACTTTGTACTGTTTTTTTCATTTTTCTCTTTAAGCCTTTCAAGAACTCCTATTCCGTCCAGCTTTGGCATAATTCCGTCAATAAGCGCAATATCGGGTTTTTCCTTTAAAATTTTTTCAACAGCTTCCTCTCCGTCTTTTGCGGCGGCAATAACGGTCATATCCTTTTGTTTGTTAATATGTCCGCATAAAATATCGCAAAAGTCCTTATTATCTCCCGCAATTAAAACAGAAATTTTCTTAGTCATACATATTCCTCCATTCATTTTTTACTAATGTTGTTATTTATGGCATTTTTTACCAACAAGTTCATTATACAACAACTTTTATTAAAATGCAAGAATTATTTTCCATAAATTTCCATTTATTTTTTGCTTTTTCTTAGAAAGCAGCGATAGGCTGATTTATCAGCGCTTTCTCAGCTTTTATACTCTTTCCAAAAATCAGCCAATATTCTTTTTATGTCACTTTTTCCCATTGCTTTTTCTCCTCCTTGCCAGTGAGTTGGCAAAAGCTCCCTGTAAAAGCCGGCGCCAAATCGTCTGTCCAAAAGCAATATAACACCCTTATCCTGTGCTGTTCTTATAACTCTGCCGCCCGCCTGACTAACCTTTATCATACCGTTGTAGCCGTAACCGTAGGCAAAGCCGTCCTTCCCCTCTTTATTAAAAAAATCTCTTATAACCTCCTGCCTTACGGATATTTTGGGCAGTCCAACCCCTACAATGCAGCAGCCTATAAGCTGTTCTCCCTTCAGGTCTATGCCCTCGGCAAAAACGCCGCCCATAACGCAAAAACCCGCTATGCCTGCGTCCGCATTGCTGAAGCTTGCCAAAAACTCGGCTCTGTTCTCTTCCGTAAAACCCTTTTCCTGCTTTATAACTTTTTCGCCGCCGTATAATTCACAGTACTTTTCAAAAACATTTTCCATATATTCATAAGATGGAAAAAAGCACAAATAATTTCCTTCCTTTGCATTGCGCATTTCAAAAATTCTTTCCGCTATGGGTATATAGCTTTTTTCTCTGTCCTTATATACCGTGGATATGGAATAATCCGTAATAACCTTCAGTCTGTTTACATCAAAGGGCGAAAAAATTTCCATTCTGTTGTCCTTCTCATAGCTTCCCCCTAAAATGTCAATAAAATACTTTCCCGGCTTTAATGTGGCGGAAAAAAATACAATGCTCCCAAAATTCCCCTCTAAATCTTTAAGTATTTCAGATGAATTTCTGCAAAAAATTGTCTTTTTAATATCCCTGCCAATATTTTCTTTTATTAAAACAAAGTTTTTATCAAAATATTCGTCTATTCTTATATAGTCCAGCGCCTTAAAGTATAAATCCAAAATAACATCATATCCGTCCCTGCCCTCGTTTTTTACAAGCCACCTGTCTGCGGCGGACGTAAAACCGCCGAGCAAATCCATAAAATCCCCGTCACGGTGTTCACTTATTTGCACGTTTTCAAAGCCGGTCTTTTCTCTCAATAAATATGTGTTTATTTTGTTAATGCTTTTAACAAGTCCTCCGGTTTTTTCTTTAACGGCTCTTTTTGCCTCCAAAAACTCGCTTTTTTTAAGCTCCGCCGTGTACATATCCCTGCTTCTGTCGGGCAAATTGTGGGCTTCATCTATAAGCGCAATATACTCCTCCTGCCTGTCCTCGTCAAAAAATCTGCATAGCTTTGCCGTAGGGTCAAAGGCATAATTATAGTCGCAAATAATAATGTGAGCAAAATTGCAAATATCCAAGC
Organism: uncultured Lachnospiraceae bacterium; assembly: GCA_964388305.1. Classification (GTDB taxonomy): domain Bacteria; phylum Bacillota; class Clostridia; order Lachnospirales; family CAG-274; genus JAJQCI01. The sequence goes on from CAYMAA010000075.1 coordinate 8,603, forward strand.
TCATTTCAAAGGGACAAACATGGTACTTTTCAGCGTATTTTTTAATTACTTCCCAACCGATAACATTTTCATTATTCAAGACTTCCCAAATTGCGCCATTAACCCTGTCAAAATGCCCCTTTGCATAGCTGCACTTAACAGGATTACAGCTAACCTCTCCGTTAATGCAGGATTTTTCCTTGCCTGTAAGAGTAACGGACTTAATAAACAGTCCCTTATCCTCCATAAGCCTTAAAGCGTTTTCCGCTAAAGCCTTTACGGTGTTTTTTGCGGTTAAATAAAATATTCTTTTTGGCTTGCCGCCCTGCCTGCCCATATATTTTATTGCGGGAAACATTACCCCTAATGTT
>CAYMAA010000076.1:0-8495 GCA_964388305.1 uncultured Lachnospiraceae bacterium
ACACTGTAAACATAAAGAAAAATGAAAATGCAGGAACTAATTATTATATTCAGCGTCTGTATGCAGCCTTTGACGATAGCTATACCGCACCCGATAACTTATCAACCATCAGTCTTTATAAGTCATCCGATAATACTGAAAAGATAGGTGATTTCGAATATAAAGTAAGCAATAATGAACATTATTTTATTATAAACTTTAATAGGAAAGAAAGCGTAGAACCAATATTAAAGGAGGGCGCATACTTTACAATAAGGCTTCAAAAAGACAGAGAAGCCGACAACACAAGCTTTTTGTCTATGCAGTTTCTTTATTCTGCTGAAGAAGACAGCGGTTCTACATTTATGAACTCCTTTAAAACCGCGTCTGCCGTAACAAACAAGGTTGAGGCTCAGGCTGTATGGCTGTATTTAAACTGCGAAAAGACAATAGACGAAGCCGACCCCACGCAGGATTTTCTGTTTAAGGTTATGAATTATACCGCTGATGTTGAAACCGATAATACAATTTATGCCGACATAAAGTGTACCGAGCAAGACGGAGCGTATGTTGGCAGCAGAATTGTGCAGACGGGAGAAAGGGGTTTTTATGATGTAACCGAAACGGCTTGGGCAAACACGGACTATGACGTGAGCAAGGCTGTTTATAAGTCAAGGGATATTGACTTTGTAACAGGCGGAGAAGCCTATACCATAACCGGTATTTCCGATAACGGCGTATATCTGCCAAGAGCTGAGTATAAGTCTACGGCGTTTCCTCTGTGGTCGGCTCTCACGGATAATGAGGAAATTGTTTATCCCACAATTTCCTGCAGGAACACCTTAAGCGAATACGCCTGGCTTTCAAGCCAAAGCAGTGTTGAAAACAGCTTTAGCTATACAGCCGCAGGTGATACAGCATCCGAAACGGAAAAGGAAAACCCGGTAACGACCGAGGCTGTTATTGCGGATGAAGCTGTTGTTATTAAAAAAGAGGACAGCGAGGAATAAAGCATTGCCGCAGATGTAATAATGACTGCATCTGCGGTTTTGTATTTGTATAAGATAATGCCTGATATTGGCTATGAGGTATAGGAAAAAGCTATAACGAGGTATAAATTTCATATATTTGACAATAAGTATTTACTATGATAATATGTTTAAATCAAAGAGAGTTATAGATTATTTCTATAATTAAGCCGATTGTTATATAAAATATCAGGCGAAGAAGGCTTAAATTAATAAAAAACAAGCCGGTACTTACGGCAGGAGATATTAAACAGTAAATTCGGAAAGAAAGAGGACATATATGAGTGCAGAAAGTATTATACGCTTAGAACACGTTAATAAGGAGTTTTCCTCAAAGGGTACAGGTATTGTGGCGGTTAAGGACGTCAGCTTAGCTGTTGAAAAGGGGGAAATTTTCGGAATTATTGGCTTTTCGGGAGCGGGAAAGTCTACCCTTGTAAGGTGCATCAATTTATTGGAGCGGCCTACGGGAGGGGCGGTATATTTTGGCAGCAGAAATATAATGGAGCTTAAATATGCGGAGCTGAGAAGGGTTCGGCAGAAAATGGGAATGATTTTTCAGCAGTTCAATTTATTGGAGCAAAGAAATGTTATAGACAATATTTGTTACCCGTTGGAAATTTCCGGAATGAAAAAATCACAGCAGAGAATAAGAGCTAAAGAGCTGCTGGAGCTGGTGGATTTAAAGGACAAGGAAAAGGCTTACCCTGCGCAGCTTTCGGGCGGACAGAAGCAAAGAGTGGCTATTGCAAGGGCGTTGGCAACAAACCCCGAGGTTTTGCTGTGTGATGAAGCAACAAGCGCCTTAGACCCTATTACAACAAGATCCATATTGGAGCTGCTTGGTAAAATTAATCATACATACGGCGTTACGGTAGTTATTATTACCCACGAAATGAGGGTTGCGGAGCAAATTTGCGACAGGATAGCCGTTATGAGCGGCGGAGAGATTGTTGAAATGGGAAATGTCAGGGACGTTTTCTTAAATCCGAAGTCCGAAACGGCAAGGAAGCTTATTTTGCCCGATAATCAGACAGATGAAAGGGGATACGGAAAGAGGGTTGTAAGAATTGCCTTTGACGGGCAGTCATCTTCCGACCCGATTATTTCCGAAATGACGATATATTGCAATGATAAGATTAATATTCTCGGAGCGAACACGGAAAACATAGGCGGAAAGGCTTACGGACAGATGCTGATTGAACGGCCGAAGAGCGAGGAAACATATAATAAAATGAAGGAATTTCTTAAATACAAGAAGCTTTATTTTGAAGAAAGAGGGGAATGAGCATGAGTCAGGCAATGATAGGACTGTTGGGAAAGGGAATTGTGGAAACGCTGTATATGGTTCTGGTTTCTTCCATAATTGCTTATATTATAGGTATTCCCCTTGGGGTTTTGGTATATGTTACCGATACCAACGGTATTTGTAAAAACAAAGCTGTTAATTTGGTTATAGGCTGTGTTATAAACATTATAAGGTCAGTACCCTTTTTGATTTTGCTTGTGGCTATTTTGCCCGTTACAAGAAAAATTGTGGGAACAACAATAGGCTCTACGGCAACCATAGTTCCTCTTGTTTTTGCGGCGGCGCCTTATGTGGCAAGAATGGTGGAATCCTCATTAAAGGAGGTAAACCAGGGTGTTATAGAAGCGGCGCAGGCAATGGGGTCATCTGTTTTTCAAATAATTTACAAGGTGCTTTTGCCGGAAGCAAAGCCGTCCTTGCTGGTTGGACTTACAATTTCCATAGCAACCATTTTAGGATATGCCGCAATGGCAGGGTTTGTTGGCGGAGGCGGCTTGGGAGCTATTGCCATCAATTACGGATATTACCGATATGACACTGATACGATGCTTATTACAGTAATTTTGCTGGTGGTTATCGTTCAAATTTTTCAAGAGGGAGGTTTATGGCTGGTAAATCGTATTGACAAAAGAATAAGATAAATATAAAATATTAATAACAAATAATATAAAAAGGAGATTAAAATATGAAAAGGAAAATATTATCATTAACATTAGCCGCAGGTTTGGTTTTAGGACTTTTTACAGGCTGCGCTCAAACCTCCGATACAGCCTTGGAGGATACTTCCTCCGAAGCCGCAAGCGAAGCAGGCTCAGGCGAAACGGAGCAAAAGGAGCTTGAAACAATTAAGGTGGGCGCCTGTGTTACACCTCATGCCGAGGTTTTGAACGTAATAAAGGACGATCTTGCCGCTGAGGGGTACGATCTTCAGATTGTGGAATATAACGATTATGTTCTTCCCAATACAGCATTGGAAAGCGGAGATCTGGACGCAAACTATTTTCAGCATAAGCCTTATTTAGACGATTTTAACGCTGAAAACGGAACACACATTGTTGCCGTTGCAAATGTACACTTTGAGCCTTTGGGAATTTACGCAGGCAAAACATCAAGCATTGATGATTTGAAAGAGGGAGCAGAGGTTGCGGTTCCCAACGATACAACAAACGAAGCGAGAGCATTGCTTTTGCTGGAGCAGGAGGGTCTTATTAAGCTTAAAGCCGATGCGGGACTTCAGGCAACGGCTTTGGATATTGAAGAAAATCCTTTAAATCTTAAAATTAACGAGCTTGAAGCGGCACAGGTTGCAAGAGCCATTAATGATGTTGATATTGCTTGTGTAAACGGAAATTATGCCATAGAAGCGGGACTTGGAGATGCCATTGCTTTGGAATCCGCCCAGTCTGAGGCTGCCGAAACCTACGCAAACATAATTGCCGTAAGAGAGGGCGATGAGGAAACCGATAAGACAAAGGCGCTTGTTAAGGCTGTTCAGTCCGATAAGGTTAGAGATTTTATTAATGAAAATTATCAGGGCGCAGTTGTTCCCGTATTCTGATAAAATTATAAAAGTACAATTTTTAAGGAAACAAATATAAATATAAACATAAAACATAGCGGAGTTTGCACTTATGCGGTGCAAACTCTGCGTAATTTAACAGGAGGGGAATTATGTTTAATTTAAAGGAACTGAAGGAAGCGCCTGTTGCTGTTTTAGGCGGAGGCGCAGTAGGAAAAACCGTTGCTGCCGACTGTGTGCTGGGCGGAAACAAGGTACACCTTTTTGACATGGAGCCGTATGCGAAAACAAGCCTGAGCGGACTTGAAAAAACAGGCATTACATTAACGGGAAATCCTAAAAACAAATATGGATTTAAGCGTTTGGGAACAGCTCACTTTGATTTAATTACAACCGATTTGGCAGAATGTGTTAAGGGTTGTAAGCTGATTATAGTAGCTGTTCCTTCTGTTGCGCATAATGTTTTTTTTGACGAATTGGCTCCGCTTTTGGAGGACGGTATGATTGTTCATATCATTCCCGATAATTACGGCTCTTTAAAGCTGAGAAAAAAGCTGAGAGAGCTTAATATTAACAAAAAGGTTATTATAGGCGGCTGGTCAAGCGCACCCTACGGAACAAGAGTTGAAACAGAGGGCGGCGTTATGACATCTGAATGTTGGCTTGTTTACCGTGCGATTACTCTGCGTGGGGCGGCTCTTCCATCTTCTGATCAAAAGGAATTTTTGGAAAGCTCCAAGGCGCTCGGCTGTTTTGACTCCATAACTCAGGGGGACGGCTATACATCGGGCAACACTGTTATGGATATTGGCTTCAGCAACGTAAATCCTGTTTTGCATTGTCCCGGAACACTTCTTGGTGTTGGCGTTATGGAAAACTGGGGCAGGATTTTTGGCGGAAACGATAAATATACATACTCTATTTACAGCCATGCCTACTGTGAGTCTATTGCGGAGGTGCAGTATGCCTTTTATAAGGAAGAGGTTGCATTGGCTGAAGCAATGGGAGTCGGTATTCAGTATTTTCCAAAGAAAAACTTCCTTTCAAGAACAAGCATTTTAGGGCCTGAATATATGGGAGATGACTGTATTGTGCCTTTTGATGAACAGTGGGCAACAGGCTTTGGTACAGGGCCGTTTACAATTAAAAACCGTTACATAACGGAGGATATTCCCGTTGGGTGTCATATTTATCACGAGCTTGGCAAAAAGTACGGCATTGAAACACCTGTTATTGACAGTATGATTACTCTTGCTTCCGCTATGATAGGGCAGGACTTTTACAAGACAGGATTAAAGCTTGAGGATTTGGGAATAGGACATTTGGATAAGGACGCGCTTCTGGCATATTTGAACGAAGGGATTTATGTATGACATGGCAAAAAAGATTGGAAAACAAGAGAGATTTAAGCGGAGTTTTTGAACCCTCGGCTCATTATACCGCAGGCTTTCCCGTCGGGATAATTGCGGTAGACCTGCTTTATCCAAAAATGCCGGGGAACGTAGCAAACGCAACAACCTATCCCTTTCCCGTATTGTATAAAAAGGTTTCCTTTGAGATTGAACGGCTTTTTGAAGGTGATTGCGGGCTGGAAGAGGAAATTGTGAATGCCGCAAAGGAGCTTGAAAGCGAGGGAGTCAGGGCAATAGTAGGAGCTTGCGGATATTTTGTCCATTTTCAAAGGGCGGTTGCCGAAGCGGTTAATGTGCCTGTTTTCCTTTCAAGCCTGTGTCAGCTTCCGATGATAAAGCTCTCCGTTAGCGAAAAAAAGAACATTTTAATTTTAGCGGCAAGCGGAGAGCATATTGATGAAAAGGCGCTTTCTGTTGTCGGCGTTGATAATGAGCGTATTATTGTGAGAGATATTGGCTCTTTGCCTGCTTTTTCTCCAATTCGTTACGGCAAAAAAGCGTTGGATAACGGAAAGCTTACGGAGGAACTGTGCAGGGTTGTTACTGAGGAGCTTAACAAAAACCCAAATGTGGGAGCAATTTTGCTTGAATGCAGTGACCTGCCGCCTTACGCAAGCGCAATTCAGTCTGTTTGCGGACTGCCCGTGTTTGATTTTAACACTATGATAGATTTAATTTATCATTCTGTTGTACAAAAAACGTATTACGGCTATTTATAGATTTTGCATCCTTTAAAGCAAGTCCTCTGTTTTTTAGCAGGGGATTTGCTTTGTTTTATTGGCTTCTATTGTGAATTTTATATATTTTATGTTTTAAATAATATAAAAATTGATAAAAAAATACCATTGACTTTTATTTAGCGCAGTATTATACTTTAAATAGTTTGGAAGAGCTCTCAAACATTATAAAATTGGTTATTACAGATATAACTGTTAATATGTATGTCTTTTTAAGCAAGGGTGCTTGTTTACTTAATTTAAGTAAATAAGCGCTTTTTTATGTTTATATGACTGTTTATATGAAAGGCTACGGTGATTTTTTATGAAAAGAAATATTTTATTTAAGCTTATATGTTCAACAATAGGGGCGGCTATGGCTGTTTGTACTTTAGCCGGCTGCGGCGGCGAGAGCGGCGCTCCCGAAGAAAGCGAAGCCGCTGTTTCCGATGCCGGCAAATCTGCCGATGTTTTGCGTGTTGGTATGGAGTGCGCTTACGCGCCATTTAACTGGACACAGACAAGCGAAGAGGTCGCCAACGGCGACACTGCTGTTCCTATTTACGGCGGGGGCGGTTACGCATACGGCTATGACGTAATGATTGCAAAACAGATTGCCAAACAGCTTGGAATGGATTTGGAAATACATAAGGTAGAGTGGGACTCAATAGGTCTTTCAATGGATTCCGGCGAATATGACTGTATAATTGCGGGTATGGGCAGAACTGCCGAAAGGCAGCTTTCATACTCATTTACAGAGCCGTATTATTACAGGAGCAACTGCGTTGTTGTTAAAGACGGCGGCGAGCTTTCGGACATTAAGGGACTTTCCGACTTAGCAGGCAAAAATGTTAAGGCAACGACACAGCTTGGCACAGGCTGGGTACCGCTTTTGAATCAAATTCCCGATGTTGTTTTAGGAGCAAACTATGAAACAACGGCAGAGGTATTTATGGCGCTTTCCAACGGAACGGCAGATATTGCCGTTATAGACGTTCCCACAGCGGAGTCGGCTCTTATGACAAACAGTGATTTAAAGATAATTACATTGGCTGAGGGTGACACCTTTGTTGGCGACGAGGAAATGACAAATGTATGTATTGCCACAAGAAAGGACGATACTGAGCTTAGGGATAAAATTCAGGGAGCTATGGACTCGCTTGGACTTACTAAAGAAAAAACAGATGAAATTATGGAGGAAGCAATAACGCTTCAGCCTGCAGCTAATTAATAAGATATAAAGCAACGAAGCCAATACCTTTTCAATGCGTGGTTTCGTTGCTTTTTTATTTAGTATGTAAAGGAGTGGAATTATGGAAAGTACACCCAACGGAGTATTGGGGTGGGTGATATTTATTGCCATCAAATACTCGGACTTATTTATAACAGGAACAATTATAACCCTTGTTGTAGCTGTTGCGGGAACTCTTATAGGCTTTGTTTTAGGCTTTGTTATGGGACTTATTGAGGATACAAAAATAAACAGCGACGATAATTTTTTATATAAGCTTATATTAAGCGTTTTAAAAGGCTTATGCAAGGCTTATATTGAAATTTTCCGTGATACACCTATGATAGTGCAGGCAATGATAATTTATTTTGGTATACGTCAAATGGGTTTTAATATTTCACCTATACCTGCGGGAATTATTGTAACAACCCTGAATACGGGGGCATATATGGCGGAAACCGTCAGGGGCGGAATTAAATCAATAGATATAGGACAGCGTGAGGGCGCTCTTGCTATGGGAATGTCGCCGATAGCTGTAATGATGTATATTGTTCTTCCTCAGGCGTTTAAAAATATTATTCCCGAAATGGTAAATATGTTTTTAACAAATCTTAAAATGACCTCCGTATTAAACGTAATAGGGGTTAAGGAATTGTTTTTACAGGCGAAAACAGCAGGCGGCACATATTATAAATATCTTGAGTCTTATCTTACAATCGCCATAATTTATTTTGCGCTTTGTTTTGTGTTTAACCGTCTGTTTTTGACTTTGGAAAAGAAAATGGCAGGAGAAAAGGACTATGTTCTTGCTGTTGAATATATGGACGATAGTGAATAGAGGTGGAGCTATGAATAAAGAAGAGATTATAAGAGTTGAGGAGCTTAGCAAAAGCTTTGGAGAGCATCAGGTGCTGAGAAAAATTGATTTTGATGTAAGCTGCGGTGAGGTTATTTGCATTTTAGGCTCGTCAGGCTCGGGAAAGTCCACGCTTTTACGCTGCATAAACCATCTTGAAAAGCCAACATCCGGAAAGGTGTTTTTTCATGCGGCGGAGCTTGGAAAAACGCAAAGCGAGATTAATAAATACCGTTCCAAGGTGGGAATGGTTTTTCAGTCATTTAATTTGTTTAACAATATGACGGTGCTTAAAAACTGTATGGAATGTACTCGAAAGGTACTTCATTTATCAAAAGAGGAGGCCCACGACAGAGCTATAGAAAATCTTAAATCCGTGGGAATGGCTCCCTACATAAACGCAATGCCCGCACAGCTTTCGGGAGGACAGAAGCAGCGTGTGGCT
>CAYMAA010000077.1:0-8385 GCA_964388305.1 uncultured Lachnospiraceae bacterium
ACTATCTGCCCGTCATAGCTGCCGCAAAAGTCGCAGCAGCTTTTCAATTTTTTAATAATTCACTCTATTATTTGCCATTTTATTTTACAATTTAGCAATTTTTATAAATAAGCTGCTTGACAGGCTAAAGCGTCCATTCACTGCTTTTTGCCTGAAGCTGTGCCATGTGCTTATAAATTCCGTTTTGCTTAACAAGCTCCCAAGGCTTGCCCTGCTCCTTAACTGTTCCATCGGAAAGAACAACAATCTTGTCCGCATTGCTTACCGTTCTCATTCTGTGGGCAATTATAAGCACAGTTTTGTTTTTAATAAGGCGTGACAATGCCTGCTGAATTTTTGTTTCGTTTTCCACATCAAGAGATGCTGTTGCCTCGTCAAGAAGAATTATTGGCGCATTTTTCAAAATTGCCCTTGCTATGGAAATTCTCTGCCGTTCTCCTCCGGAAAGCTCGCAGCCGTTTTCACCTATCATACTGTTGTAGCCTTTTTCAAGCTTATTTGCAAATTCATCGCAGTTTGCAAGCCTTGCCGCCCAAATCACCTCCTCGTCGGAAGCATCTCTTTTGCCTATTCTTATGTTTTCCAGAATTGTGTTGTTAAACAGTGTTACGTCCTGAAAAACTATGGAATAAGCAGACATAAGGGTTTCGGGGTCAATTTCGGAAATATCCTCACCGCCCAATGTAATTTTGCCGCTGTCAATATCCCAAAAGCGCGCGGCAAGCCTTGATACGGTTGTTTTTCCGCCGCCCGACGGGCCTACAAGCGCCGTTACCTCACCCTGTTTTGCTGTAAAGGAAACATTTTTAAGCACTGTTTCGCCGCTGTTGTAGGCAAAGCCGACATTTTCAAACACCAAATCATAGCCGTTATTATTCAATTTATCACTGCCTGTCTGCAAAGGGCAGTCCAAAATTTCATTCATACGGCTTATATTTGTTTTTGTTGAAATTACGGCGGCAAGATTTTGCAATGCTCCGTTCAACGGCTCATAAAGCCTTGAAGCCACAAGCAAAAACATAAACAAAAGCGGGATGTTAATTTCTCCCTTAATTAAAAGCGCTGAGCCGACAAGAGCCACTGTGGCTATGCCCAGCTTTAATATAAGACCTGCGCTTACAACAAACACAGCTGTTCCAAGCTCTGATTTTATTTTACGCACTTCAACCGCTTTTATTTTTTTATACAAGCCGTTTAAGTAATCATTTTCCGCATTATTGGACTTTAAATCACGCAGCGCTTCCATACACTCCTGAATACCGTTTTCCAGCTCAACTGTTGCATTAATTTGTTTTTTAACAAAATAGTTTTGTACCCGTGAGGAAAATGCTACAATTCCAAAAGCAACGGGCAGTACCCACACAGCAGAAAGAGCCATTTTCCAATTAAACCTAAATAATCCTGCGGAAATTAAAGCCGATGATATAACAGAGCCTGCAAGTGCGGGAACATAGTGGGAAAATGTTGTTTCAAGGGTTGCGCAGTCGCTCATAATTGATGTGGTTAGGTCTGCCAAATCCTTTTTGCCGAAAAAAGAAAGGGGGATTTTTCTGAGTTTTTCCGCAAGTGAAATTCTTCTCACTCCGCTTTCAACATAGGTTGCCAAAAACGTATATTTATACTGAAACCAAGAGGAAACAAACGTAAACAGCAGGCATAGGGCACACCCTGCAATATACAGAGGGGCGTTATTTATTTTACCGTTTAAAATTTCACACACAAAGCCGTACAAAAGTCCTACGGGTATCATAAGGGATATATTTTGTACCGCTGTGGCAATACAGCCCTTAATTAAATCCTTTGCGCCCTGCCGTGAAAGAGCAAAGCGTTTTTGTATATTTTTTATCATATTATGCACCTGCCTTCCAGTTTACGGATTTTTCATATTCGTTAAACATTTTACTGTATAGTCCGCCTTTTTCCATCAGTTCCTTATGGTTTCCCTTTTCTTCAATTTGTCCGTTATTCAATACAAAAATGCAGTCTGCGTTTCGTATTGTTGAAAGTCTGTGGGCAATCATTATAACCGTTTTGTCTTTTGAAATTTCATTAAATGCCTTTTGCACAAGAGCCTCGTTATCCGGGTCGGCAAAGGCTGTTGCTTCATCAAGTATAATTATGGGTGAATTTTTAAGTATAGCCCGTGCAATGGCAATTCTTTGCTGCTCCCCTCCGGAAAGAAAAACACCGCCTGTTCCTATAACCGTATCTATGCCATCGGGCAGTTTTTTTATAATGTCATCGCATTGAGCAATTTTAAGCGCCTGCAAAACCTCATGCCTTGACGCATTTGGCTTAGACATACGCACATTTTCAAAAATCGAACCTCTTATAAGCCTGCTGTTTTGAAAAACAAATGAAATTCTGTTCATTAATTCTTCCTTTTTTATTTCCTTAATATCCACTCCTCCAATAAGCGCTCTGCCTTTTTGAGGGTCGAAAAAACGGGATATAATGTTTGCGGCAGTAGTTTTTCCGCTGCCTGACGGGCCTGCAAAGGCTACTGTTTGGTTTGGTTTTATTGTTAAAGATACATTGTTCAGCGCCTGAACCTCTCCGTCATAGCTGTAGCTTACGTTTTCCAAGGCAACGGAGCTGTTTGAGGGCAGGCTCGGCGTTTGAGCCTCTTTAAGAGTACATAATTCAAGCACACTCTCTACTCTTGAAATTGCATCATTTACAATCATACCGTCCTCACTCATAAACATAATTTTTGTAAGCGTGGTAGCAATAACAGGCGTAATAATTACATAAAACAGCAAATTCATTAAAAGCTCATCGGTAACTCCATTTTGCGAAAGATAAATTCCCCCTGCAATGAGAAAAGCAAACACCGCATTTATCGCCGTAGTATAAAACATCATTGGCAGCATTAATTCCTTAGTATATGCAATCACCCATTTTTCATAATTATCAATAGAATTTTTAAACCTCTTAAAGGAAAAAACCGTTTGACCAAATGTTTTAACAACAGGAATACCTCTCACATATTCCACAGCTTCATTGGACATATCATCAAGCGCATTTTGATATTCCTTCATTTTCTGTTCCATTCTTGCTCCTGTCATTTTTGCCATTATCAAAAAGCCTAAGCCTACGGGAACAAGGCTTAAAACCCCAAGCCGCCAATCGAAAAAAAGCAAAAGCGCAAGCAAGCCTATTGGGGTAGCAACCGCCCCTGCCTTGTCGGGAAGTATGTGGGCAAGGTAGGTTTCCGTTGCTCCGCTTGATTCGGTTATAATTTTACGCAGCTTACCGCTTCCTATGGTTTCCGCCGTGCCTAAAGGGAGTTTTATTATATGGCTTAAACAAGCTCTCCGCATATTTGCCGCAATTCTAAATGCGGATAAATGAGAACAAAGCAAGCCTAAAATGTATATAAGCATAGATGAAACAGCAAACACAACCGCCATAATTCCGTAATGAGTTATATTTTCGCCTTTTCCGAAGTCCGGTGCGGAAATTATGACCTCCTTTAAAATTTTATATATATAAATAAACGGTACAAGTGCGAGAAATGCGCTTAAAGCGGACAAAACCCAAGAAGAATATGTAAAATATTTATATTTTCCGGCATATTGCATAAGTTTTTTAAAATTACTTTCCTTTTTCAAAAAAAATCCCTCCTAATAGGTTAGCCATAACTAACCAATGCTTAAAAATAATAGGGCTTTAAAACCCCATAATTTTTTGCCAGCCGGCAGTATAAAATGCCTGTAAATCCTTAAGATATTCCTTTGCCTGTTCAAATGGCATTTTGTGAATTATCATTTCAAAATATGCCCACAGCATACCGCTTATAATAATATGCTCCAAATTTGGATTTAGCAGCTTGCTTTTATGCCCGAGAGCATTAAGCACATCATTAAATTTATGAGTTGCCTCAATTTCAATTTCCACCATATCGTGGACGAAATTTTCATATTTAGTACCCTCACTGCAAGTAAGTATAAGCTTAAATTCGTCCAAATATTTGTAGGAATATTCCAAAATTTCCTCCAGACATTTTCCTGAAATTTCAGTCATACATTCAAGCTGACGCTTTGGGGGTAAGCCTGCAAAAGCCTCCTGTGCATTTTTATAAGCATTCATAACATGGCTTGCCTGCTCCCCGACAATTAAATCGAACAACTCCTCCTTGCTTTTGCAATAGCCGTAAAAAGCGCCTGTTGTTACATTCGCCGTTTTTACAATATTCCTTAAAGACGCCCCATGGAAGCCTTTTTCAAGAAATTCCTCCTTTGCCGCCGCAATAATGTTTTGAAGGGTTGTGCTTTCAGTTTCGTTCATAGGTCAACCTCCCCATAACGATGTTATATAACACTGTTATTTTATCAGCTTATAATCAATTTGTCAATAAAATTTTTAAAATAATTAATGCTTTTATGTAAAAATATGCTATAATAAATTTAGACACTGTAAAAAATTAATCAGCGGTTTCCTGAGGGTGATAAAATGAAATTTATACATATATCCGACCTGCACATTGGCAAAACGGTAAACGGCTTTTCCATGTTAGAGGATCAAAGGTATATTTTAAACCAAATAATTGAAATTATGAGTAAAAACGCTCCTGCCTGTATGTTAATTTGCGGAGATGTTTATGATAAAGCAGACCCCTCTGCCGAGGCTGTTTCACTTTTTGATGATTTTTTAACAAAAGCCTCAAAATCCGCCCAAGCTGTTTTTATAATCAGCGGAAACCACGACAGCCCTGCCCGTCTTGCCTATGCCTCGGAGCTTGTTAAAAAAAGCAATATTTACATTTCACCTGTTTTTGACGGAAAAATAACCCCCGTAACATTAACCGACGAGTTTGGAAAAATAGACATATATATGCTGCCGTTTATTAAAAAAATAAATGTAAAGCTTGCTTATAATACAAACCCTGCCACAATGACGGAGGCCTTAAACACGGTTATTTCTTCTTTTGGCATTAATAAAAACAATCGAAACATACTCCTCTCTCACCAGTTTGTAACAGGCTCTCTCCGTTCGGACTCCGAAGCAATTTTTGTAGGAACGGCAGATAATGCGGACGTTTCCGTTTATGCCCCTTTCGATTATACTGCGCTGGGGCATCTTCACTCGCCCCAAAATGCCGCTCCAAATGTGCGTTATTGCGGAACTCCTTTGAAATACTCATTTTCCGAGGTAAACCACAAAAAATCCGTAACCGTGGCTGAGCTTAATAAAAAGGGCAGCCTTGAAATTTCCACCGTTCCTCTTTCGCCTTTGCGCAATATGAGAATACTGAAAGGCAGCTACGGGGAGCTTACTTTAAGGGAAAACTATGAAAATACACCGACAGATGACTATTTACAAATATTTTTAACGGACGAAACACCTGTTCCCGATGCCATAGGGCGGCTGCGTACAATTTATCCCAACATAATGCAGGTTATCTGCCAAAGCATAACGGAAAGCATAATTCCAACCGCCGTAAAAACGGAGGAAAAATCACCTCTTACTTATTTTGAGGAGTTTTTTGAAAAACAGCAAAACAAAAATCTTACGAAAGAACAGAAGCTGTACATAACCAATATTATAAAAGAACTTCAGGGAGGATAATATGAAACCCCTTAAACTAAAAATGCAGGCATTCGGGCCATACGCAAACACAACGGAAATAGACTTTACAAGGCTTGGCGAAAACGGCATTTTTCTCATAACGGGAGATACGGGTGCAGGCAAAACCACAATTTTTGACGCCATTACATACGCTCTTTTCGGCTCACCCAGCACGGATATTCGCAGTGAGAAAATGCTCCGCAGTGAATATGCCCCCTCAAGCCTGCCAACCTGTGCGGAGCTTACATTTTCCTACAATAATGAAGTATACTTTGTTTCAAGAACAATGGAGCATATCCGCCCCAAAAAACGCGGCGCAGGCACAGTGGCGCAGCCTGCCGCAGCCACACTTATATTGCCCGAAAATAAAGCCGTGGAAAATCCCAAAAAGGTAACTGCCGCCATAGAAAATATTTTGGGAGTGGACAGAAACCGCTTTACTCAAATCACAATGCTTGCACAGGGCAGCTTTCAAAAATTTCTCTTTGCGGAAACAAAATCCCGTCTTGAAATTTTCAGAGATATTTTTAATACAAACCTTTATGAGAAAATTCAGGAAAAACTAAAAAATAATTTGGAGGAAGCAACAAAAAAATTAACTCTTTCCCAAACAAAGTTTAAAACAAATGTAAATTCCCTTTGCTGCTTGCAAAGCTCACAATATGCCGAAAGCCTTGAACAGCTTAAACAGTGTGAAAAAATTGCAAATTATAAGGAAGTACAGGAAATTACGGAAAAGATTATCGAAGAGGAAACCGCCAACCTGAATATGGCGGAAAAGGAATATAATATTTGTACAAAGCAGCTTAACGAAACGGAAAAGGCGCTTGCAACAGCGCTGCAAACGGAAAAAACAAAAAATGCCCTAATAACCGCTCAAACCGCCTATAACGTGGAAGAAAAACAGCTTTTAATTCTTACCGAAAAGGCAGAACAGGCAAAAAAAGAAATACCAAAGGGCGAAGAATATAATAAGCAGTCTATACTACTTAAAAACAGCCTTAAAGACTACGATACTTTAGAAAATCTTTCAAAACAGTTGACGGAGCTTTCCTCCTCCATAGCAAATACCGAAGAAACAATAAAAAAAGACGAAAAAAAGAAGGTCTGTCTTGAAGCTGAAATTTTAAAAGACGAAGAAAATATAAACGGCTTAAAAACCGCCGATTTTGAGAGGGAAAGACTTGCCGCCCGTCTTACGGAGTTAAATAATTTAAAAAAGGAATATGCAAAGCTTAACACCTACATAAAAACCGCCGAGAACTCCAAAGTGGAGCTTGAAAACGCTCAGAAAGAATATATAAAAAAGCAAAATGAATATAATTCCGCAAGAGAAAAACGCACAAACGGGGAAAATCTGTTTTTCTCCTCACAGGCAGGCATACTTGCGCAAAATCTTAAAGAGGGTACTCCATGCCCCGTATGCGGTTCCACAACCCACCCCCATAAGGCGCAGCAGATAAAAGCCGCTCCAACGGAAGCCCGGCTTAATAATCTGAAAAAAACGGAGGATAACGCCCATACGGCTTTGGAAACAGCCGCAGCCGCAGCCGCGGCGGCAAAAGCAAAAGCGGCGGCAAATGAAGAAAATGTGCGTACACTTTACAATTCTCTTTTCGGCAGCCAATGTGAAAGCATTGAAAACCGTCTGAGTAAAGAAGAAACGGATTTGGAAACAAAAATTGAAACCACAACAATTAATATGGAAGAAACAAATAAAAAAACAGCTTTACGCAACAAGCTGGAAAAAGCTCTTCCCGCAGAAAAAATCAAATTAAAGGACGTTGAAAAAGCAATAACAGACCAAAAGCTCAGTCTTGCCGCAATGATTTCCAACCGCAACAGCATTGAAAAACAGCATACGGCTCTTGCCTTAACCCTAAACCCCAAAACAAAGCAGGAGGCGCAAAAACAAATAAAAACCCTTGAAAATATGCGTGATAGTATAAATAAAAGCCTTGAAAAAGCCGCACAAAATCTAACAGAGAGCAAAAACAGGCTAACTTCCCTTTCTGCGGAAATTTCCGCCTGTAAAAAAGCTCTCACAGACGCTCCCAATACAGACACTGCCGCCTTAACGGCAAAAAAAGAGAGCCTTTCCGAAAAACAAAAAATCCTGTCACAAAAAAGACAGGAAATTGCCACGCAAATTACAATAAACCAAAATGTAAACATTCAGCTTGAAAAGCTCCTTGTGGAAATTGCGGCGGCAGAGCAAAGCTACAGCCTTATAAAGCCCCTTTCCGATGCGGCAAACGGAAAAGTAAGCGGCGCAGGCAAAGCCACCTTGGAAACCTATGTGCAAACAGCCTTTCTGGATCTTGTGCTTGCTCACTCCAACACACGTTTAATGGCAATTACAAAGGGTCAATACGAGCTTTGCCGAAGTACGTCCCTAACCAACCTTGCCAAAAACGAGGGACTTGCCATAAATGTGTGCGACCACTACAACGGCTCAGTGCGTGACGTAAAATCTCTTTCGGGAGGTGAATCCTTTAAAGCCGCCCTATCATTGGCGCTTGGTATGTCCGACGTTATTCAGTCCTACTCAGGGGGCATATATATGGACTCCATGTTTATAGATGAGGGTTTTGGCTCACTTGACGATGACTCAGTTTATCAGGCAGTAAATACTCTTACACAGCTTGCGGGCGATAATCGGCTTATAGGCATAATTTCCCACGTTTCCGCCTTAAAAGCAATGGTTGAAAAACAAATTGTGGTAACAAAGCCGACTCCCTCTTCAGCTGCCGTTACAATAATTGCATAAATTAAAGCCTCCGATTTTGGGTAATTACCGGAGGCTTTGTATTA
>CAYMAA010000078.1:0-8163 GCA_964388305.1 uncultured Lachnospiraceae bacterium
TGTTGTATATTATCCTGTGGGAGAGAGCAGAACATCAACCCTTCATGTGTCAAAGCAAAGCCTGCCCTGCGGGCATTCCGATTTCTTTCGGGTTTTAAGCTGCACTTTTGCACAGCGATAGCGGAGTACGAATATCCCTGACTGAAATAGGAATGACGGAAATCATTATTTCAAGAGCTTGACAACGGGGGTTTTTTGTGGCATAATAAGGCTTGTAAACGAAGCGTGGCTCAGTTTGGTAGAGCGCTGCGTTCGGGACGCAGAGGCCGCAGGTTCAAATCCTGTCGCTTCGATTTTTGTTACGAAGGGATTGTTAAATCAATCCCTTTGTTAAGTTACGGAGGTTATTATGAAAAAGCTGTTTATTTTTATTATAATTTGCGTTATTTTATCTGCTCAAAGCTGCCTTTGCGCCGATGTTTTTACCGCGCCTATAGACTCTCGTCCCGTATCGGTTTCATATTTGGGTATGCTTGCAAATCTCTCGGGGGATACCTTCACCTGTGTTTCCGAAACAGGCCTGGACTACTTTTCGGGGGACGGGGAATCAGACCATAACGGCAGCAGCCGGCAGGTGAGAGATGAAGTTTACAGCCTTGCCGCCGCAAACAACTCCTCCGAAAGCACATTTATAATAAATATGTCATCTTATCTTACAGGCGGTCTTGTGGGCAGCCGCAGCTATGTAAACTATCAGGACTCCGCCGAGGCAATAAACAGCCTTAAAAGGCTAATGGAGGACTTTCCGAACCCCAGCTACTATATTAACATATCTATGCCCCGTACTCTGCCCGACAGCCGCTTTGCGGAGGTTTGGCCCTATAACAAAACCTACGAGGGACTTGGCTCTTATTATTTAAAAGCAAATCCCGACTCACCGTATACCTCGGAAATTGCCAAAAGCTACGCGCATGTTTCCCCCGCACAGCTTATAATGGAATGGGCGTATGTTAAAAGCCATAAATCGGCAGGCGCTCTCTATAGCTGGGAAGAGAAATTTTTAAAGGACTTTGAGGTTAATTATGAAACAAAAGACCCCTACCGCAGGTATTTAACAAATTACAAAAAAACCTACAGCAGTATGGCATATATAGGCTGCGCTCTTATGGATATGCAGAAAAGCGGCTATAATTTTGAGCTTATAATTTCACAGGACGACTTTCAGCTTCCTTCATTTATAACCTTCTTAAATGACGACAACCTTTTAAACGATACGGTAAAATACAGCTTTGCCTTTAATTATATGAATAACCCTCTTTACCTGAAGGCGCAGGAGCTTTACGGGGAAAAAGCTCTGCTTCAAATGGAACAGGGCAGGGGGAAAAGCATAAACTTTATTTTCGGCACGGACGAAATACCTCAGCTTATTTATGCAAGAGATTTATCCAAACGAACGGGAATAATACCTCATATAATTGTGGAAAACCCATCAACGGAGCAAAATGTAAATGAGTTTGACGTTAAAACCAACGGCGAGCTTACATCATCCGCAATAAGCTTTGTGTCCTCCGGCAAAATAAGAGCCTCCGAAGAAACGGATTTATTTATATACGATTATAATTATATGAAAAACCCCGCGCTTTTTGCAAACCAAATGTACAATGCTTATAAATCGGGGAATAACGTAGGGCTTGTAGAGCTTTACACGGTTAATGAAACAGCCAACGGACTAAACAATCTTTTCGATACACTTGTAAAAATGTCCGAGGAAAACCGCAGCTTTGGTTTGCACTGCCTTGCGGCTTATTCCTCATGGAACACCTCCGCCAATGCCATAGGCCTGGGCGTAAGCCGGGCGGCGGTTTATTCCATTAATAAACAAATCAACAATACAATGGCTTTTAAAAAGGCGCAGTTAAGCCTGCTTATGGGGCATTGCCTGGAGGACGGAATTTATAATTGCAAAATTAAAAGACAGCTTTACGGCTATTATCCGTATTATGATGAGGCAAGCAGTGAAAAGCTCAGCTCTCTTTTTGAGGAGAACAGCATTTCAAATGTTTTTTTGAATAAAGAATATACCGCAAACGACGGCAGCTTTACCGTTGAAAACGCAAAAATTACACAGTGTGAATTTCCGTGGCAGCGTACGTTTGAATGCTTTGTTAAAGCCGAGGTGAATTGAATTGCAAAAACTATTCAACTTTTTAAACAGCCGCATATTTTATATTCTTCTTGCATTTTTAATACAAATTGCGGCAATATTGGGTGTGCTTTATCTTTTTAAAAGCTCATTTGTTGTTTATTACGGCTTAATTACATTAATACAGTTTGTTGTAACCCTTTATATAATAAATGACAGCATAGACCCGTCTTATAAGCTCACTTGGATGCTTGTTATAACCTTTCTTCCGATTTTGGGTATATTCCTCTACTTTCTGCTTGTGGGAGGAAACTCAAAAAAGCTTTTTGCGAAAAGATTTTCAAGAGTGAACGCAAAGGTTAAAAAGAATTTGTCCGGTTACAGCGAAAACAATTCCGTTATGGAACAGGCGGCGGCGGCAAACCCATACTTCGGCGCTCTTTGTCATTATATGTACCATAGCTGCGACTTTCCCGTTTATAAAAACATAAGCTCAAAATTTTATCCCACGGGAGAAGCTTTTTTTGATGATTTGCTTATAGAGCTTAACAAGGCGGAAAAATTTATTTTTTTGGAGTACTTTATTATAAGCGAGGGCAAAATGTGGAACTCCATACTGAAAATTCTTAAAGAAAAAGCAAAAAACGGTGTGGAGGTAAAAATACTGTATGATGACTTTGGCTGTGTAACCAATCTGCCATATGCCTACCCGAATATGCTTAAAAAATACGGCATTGAGTGCAGAGTGTTTAACCCCATAAACTTAGCCATAAACCTTATTTACAATAATAGGGATCACCGTAAAATATGCGTTATAGACAACAAGGTTGCTTTTACGGGGGGCGCCAACCTTGCGGACGAGTATATTAACCATATAGAGCGCTACGGCTACTGGAAGGACTTTGCGATAAGCTTTTCGGGGGATGCGGTAAGCACCTATACGCTCTCGTTTTTAGCAATGTGGGAGCTTAACTCATCCGCTCACAAGCTGCAATATTCGGATTATATCACCTCATCGGAAAATACAACCGAAGGCTATAACGGTTATATTCTGCCATTTACGGACACTCCGTTTGATAAAGAGCCTGTTTCCCACAATGTATATTTGGATATAATAAACAAGGCGCAAAGCTATGTTTATATAACAACACCATACCTTGCCCTGGACAACCTTATTTCCAACGCATTGTATAACGCGGCAAAACGGGGGGTTGAGGTTTGCGTTATGATACCCGCAATTCCCGATAAAAAGATTGTTTATCAGGTAACAATGGGCAACAGCATAAGGCTATTAAAAAACGGAGCTAAAATTTTTAAATATACACCCGGCTTTCTTCACGGCAAATCAATCCTTTCAGATGATAAAATTGCCGTTGTGGGCAGTATTAATTTTGATTACCGCAGTCTTTATCTTCATTGTGAAAACGGTGTTATACTTTACGAAACGGACTCTCTTTTAAAAATTAAAGAGGAGCTGCGCTCCGTTATGGCGGACAGCGAGGAGCTTACCAACACAAAAATTAATATTTTTGTAAAAATGTACCGCTCAGTGCTTACAATTTTTGCGCCGCTAATGTAAAGGACTTATAAAACCGATTATTGTTGATATTTTTGAGAATGTATGTTAAAATAAAATAAAAAGGATTTACTATGTTTACAATAAAAATTGCGGAACACTTTTTTACAATAGATAACAAATACCAATATGTTTTTGCATTATGCAGGGACTATATAACGCCGCCCAATGAAAACGCTGTTTACATACAAGCCTCGGAGGACGAAATCGATTGCAGCGATAAATCGCTTATTGAGGGGTTTTCTCACGGATATTTGGAGGGACTTGCCATATACGAAAAAATATGCAGACACCTTATAAAGCAAAATATTCAGCTTTTTCATTGTTCTTCATTAAAGATTGACGGCAGAGCATATCTGTTTACCGCTCCAAGCGGCACGGGGAAGTCTACCCATGCAAGGCTTTGGAGAGAATACTTCGGCAGCCGTGTTACAATGATAAATGATGATAAGCCCCTTATTTCATTTAATAATAACGAAATAAGAGTATACGGAACTCCATACTGCGGCAAGCACGGCATACAAACAAATACAAGCGGTGTTGTTTCGGGCATAATAATTCTTAATCAGGCGCAAACTAACTCAATAAAAAGGCTTACACCAAAGGAGGCCTTTCCAAGGCTTATGGAGCAAAGCTACAGGGTGTATGAGCCTGATGAAATTGTTAAAACAATAGATATGATACACGCCATGAGCCGCCTGCCTGTTTTTTCCATGGGATGCACAATATCCGCCGAGGCGGTAAAAATGGCTTATAACGCATTGAAAGGAGCGGAAAATGAAACTTAAAAAGGGATTTATACTTCACGATGTTGCAGGAGAACACATGGCTGTGGCAACAGGCAAAGCCGCAAAAAGCTTTAACGGCATTATTCGTAATAACGATACGGCAAACTTTATTTATAAAATGCTTTTAAACGATACTGCGGAAGATGAAATTGTTGAAAAAATGCTTAAGGAGTATGACGCTCCAAAGCATCAAATTGCCGCAGATGTACACGAAATTATAGAAAAGCTCAGAGAGCTTGATCTTTTGGAAGAATAATATGAAAAAGAATAAAAATACTTTGCTGTGGCTTTGGCAGGTTGCGGGTAAAAGTAAACTGTATGTGGGCATAATTTTAATAATTCAAATATTTTTAAGCCTAAGCGGTTTATACAGCGCCATTCTGTTAAAAAATATTATAAACAGCGCCGTAGCTCACAGCAAACCCTTGTTTTTTAAATACATACTTTTTTTTATTTTCCTAACGCTGGGTCAAATTTTGTTTCAATGGCTTGGCAGGCTTTTGGTGGAGTTTACCCGCGCAACAACCGAAAACACATTTAAAAGCCGTCTTTTTTCAACACTTATGGCAAAAAGCTATGCAGATGTTACAGCCGTTCATTCCGGAGAATGGATTAACCGGCTAACCTCGGATACGGTTGTTGTTTCTCAAGGCATAACTGAAATTGTTCCCGGGCTTACGGGTATGATAATTCAGCTTACAGGCGCGGTTGTTCTTCTTTTGTTTTTAGAACCGCTCTTTTTGTTCCTTGTTGTTCCCGGGGGCATAATTCTTGTTTTTTTAACCTATTTTTTCAGAAAAATACTAAAGGGTCTGCACAAAAGCATAATGGAAGCCGACGGCAGGCTGAGGGTGTTTTTTCAGGAAAGGCTGTCAGGACTTTTAATTGTTAAAACATTTTCAAACGAAGAAAAAACACTTAAAGAAGCAGATAAAAAAATGGGGGAGCATAAAAGGGCAAGAATGAAACGCTGTCATTTTTCAAATTTATGCAATGCAGGCTTTGGCTTTATAATGAACGGAGCATATATAGTGGGCGCGGCTTTTTGCGGCTACGGAATACTTACAGGCACAATGTCCTACGGTACTTTTACGGCGGTTTTGCAGCTTGTAAACCAAATACAGTCACCCTTTGCCAATATAAGCGGTTATCTTCCAAAATACTATGCCGCCATAGCCAGCGGTGAAAGACTTATGGAGGCTGAAAGCCTTAATGGCGAGGATAACACACAAAAATATAAGTCGGACTATGTTCAAAGCTATTATAAAACCGCCTTTAAGTCAATAGAAATTAAAAATGTCAGTTTTTCATATACTTCTCCCGTAAAAACAGACGGCGCAGAGCCAATGCCCCGTGTTTTAAACAATGTAAGCCTTTCAATAAATAAGGGAGATTATGTTGCCCTTGCCGGTCATTCGGGCTGCGGAAAAAGCACTCTTTTAAAGCTGCTGCTTTGTCTTTATAAGCCTACACATGGGGAAATTCTGCTAAAGGACAGCGCCACGACACAACCCTTAACAAATAAATGGCAAAAGCTGTTTTCTTATGTTCCTCAGGGCAGCCACCTTATGAGCGGTTCAATCCGTGAGGCGGTAACCTTTTCCTCCAAGCTTTCGCCAAAGGAAAATGAGGAAATGATTAACGCACTGAAAATTGCCTGTGCCTATGACTTTGTTAAAGCGCTTAAGCAGGGCGCTGATACGGTTTTGGGAGAAAACGGCGCAGGTCTTTCCGAGGGGCAGCTTCAGAGGCTTTCAATAGCAAGAGCGATTTACACAAAAAGTCCCATATTAATATTGGACGAGGCAACAAGCGCGCTGGACGAAGAAACAGAACGGCAGCTTTTAAACAATCTGCGTAAAATGACGGATAAAACCGTTTTAATTATAACCCATCGCCCTGCCGCCCTTAATATTTGCAATAAAATAATTAAGTGTACCGAAAAATCCTTTTACCAAATAAAATAAAAACACAGTCCCATATATAAAATCAGGACTGTGTTTTTTTGAAAATATTTTTATGAAAACTTAATTATATATACGGGAGGCTTGTCGGAAAACTGCTGCATCCACGCAATAGCCTCATTTTGATCCGCAACACCTCTAAATGTTAAATTCTTCTTTTCTCCTTTAGCTTCAACTCTTCCGACAACCTTTGCGCCGTTGCCAAATTCGTAATATACAAATCCCTCAGCATATAAACAATATTTAGCAGGCAAATCATTGGCGGAAACACCAATATCCAAGCCTACGATCTCATCATAATAGCCAAAATCCGATGTTATATCACCGCTTTCCTTAACCGCTTTAAGGTCATAGTAGGGCAAAAGTCCCAAATTAAAATCGGGATATTTTTGATTTACAAACTGAACAACATTGTCCTTTTCGTTTAATTCTCTGTGTTTTACGCTCCAGACTCCGCCGGACTTCATAAGCAAAAGCTCCTTAAACTCTGTTGGTCTTTCCAAAAAATTGCAAACCGCAACGGCATATTTATCGTCATAGCCAACATATTTAAAGTCAACCTCACCTTGGGAGGCGCAAACCTTTTCCGCCGCCTCAACTATCTTTTTGTAGGTTGCGCTTTCCCTGTCGGGGGCGTAAACCGTGTTGCCGTGTTCACTTATATATCTTTTAAGCAAAGCCTTAAAATCATCGTAAGAAATTATGCCGCCGCTGCTGTCTGCCGAAGAAATGAGGTAACCTCCCTCAACACATACTGCGGTAAATGCTCTTAATTCATCATCATTCAAATCAATGTCCAGCTCGCTGCTGTTGGCGGCAACCTCAAAATCCGCAGGTCTAACAAGCAGAATGTATGCGTCCTTAACATTTTCAGCAGGCTCTTTGCCTAAAATATCCTTTGGCTCCGCCTGAATGCCGCTGTCCGCAAAAGTAAGCAAGCCAAAGGAAGAAATAACACTGCCGTCGGAAATATGCTCTTCGTAATATGCCTTTAATTTGTTGTTAAGCTCTGCCAAATTTGTGTTAAGCTCTTCATTCATTTCAACAGGCAAATCAGCAATAATTTCCGTACTGCCCTCAGTCGCCGCTTCCGTAACCGCAGGTAATTCATTGCTGCCTTCCAAAACGGAAACATTTTTGTTTATTTCATCTCCGCCGGAGGATAAAACCATTACAATAATGCCAATAAAAACAATACATATTACTATTAAGCAAATAAGCTTAATGTTTTCCTTTTTGTTATCCATTGGTGTATTCCCCTTCCTTGTCCTTTACGGTTTCATATACATCGTATATTTCTTTTTTAAATATATCCAGTATTTCTATAATCCGTTCAGTGAGCCCGTCAATGTCGTTTACGTCAAAATCCGTTACAAGCTCCCATGTGGGATTATATGTATCCTCAACCTCGCAGACTCTCTTTGCCTTTCCGTCAAAGACGCCGGGGTCAAAATAGTCGTAAATAGCATCGAACTCCCAGTCCTTAACCTCTCTGTCCGTAGAAAGCTTTATAAAAAGCTCATTTTTAACAGAGTACAGGTTTACAATAAACTCCTCGTTTTTGCTTAAACTAAGACTTGCTATTTCCTTTTCCAAAAAACCTGTCGCAGGATTTTTTTCCATAATAACAATAATTTCTTCCATATATAATCTCCCTCGGCAAGCTGCCAAAAAATTATTTCCTCTTATACATATACACATAGTTAATTATACTCCCAACTCATCCTTATTGCAACCCAAAATTTTTCCAAT
>CAYMAA010000079.1:0-7867 GCA_964388305.1 uncultured Lachnospiraceae bacterium
AAATAGAATACGACATAAAAAGCGGTTTCAGTATTTTTAAACATTAAGTAAACACCGGTTAGTTGGTTTTTAGCTGCTTTTCACTAATTGCTTCAACGAATTAATCGGTGTTAAAAAATTTTGCGAACCTTTTGAGGACTTTTATGCTCTTATATACAGATGCATCTGAAAGGGGAGAGCAGTTACGCAGGATGAAGTTATTATAAACGGAATTTTAAACGGTGAAGAAGCGGATATTGAGCGTTTGTACAAAAAATATGTCAAAACAGGTGTTAGAACGGCATACCTTATATGCAGTGACGCTTATTTGGCGGAGGATATTTTTCAAGAGGCTTTTTTGCAGGCATTAAAAAACATTGACGGGCTTAAAAACAAAGAGTCTTTTAAAACGTGGTTTTACCGAATACTTACCAGAATGGCATATTTACACATAAAACGCAGAGATGTAAATATACCCGTGGAAAAAATTGAGGATTACATAAAGGGCGGAACGGCGGACGAGTATTTTGAAAAACAAAAATACGAGTATTTGTACAAAAACATAAATTTGCTTAAATATAAGCTTAAAACCGTTATTATACTATTTTATTTTAATGAAATGAGCCTTGCGGAAATTGCGGAAGTGGAACGCTGCCCCGTAGGTACTGTAAAGTCACGTCTTTTTAAGGCGAGAAAACAGCTTAAAAAGGCTATGGAGAAAGGAAGTGGCAGGGATGAGCTTTGATGAAGATATTAAAAATGCTCTCAAAAAGAAAGCGGAAGAGGTTTGTCCGAAAGACGACTTCCTTGTAAACATTAAGGAAGAGCTTTATGCGGAAAGGAAGGTTTGCGGAAATATGAAGTTTAACAAAAAGGCTTTGGGAATTGGTTTGGCGGCACTTATTGCCATTGTTGGCACTTCGGCGGCTATTGCATCAGGCGGATTTAGGTCTACAATATCAAGCAGCAGCCGTTTAGATGATATTACGGAGTTTCCATCGGCGGAAACAGTGGAAGAAAAGGTTGGGTATGTACCCAAGTATGTGGATAATTTGCAGGGTCACAAGTTTGAAAAGGCGAGTATTTCAAATACTTATGATAAAGATGAAGAGGGCAGCAAGGTTAATAAAAGAAAGGAAATAGACTTTTGGTACGAAAATGACTCTGATGACGGTTTTCTTACATTAAATACATCTCCTGTTGTTCATGAAGATGAGTTTTTGGAAGAAGAAAATAATGAGGTTATTGAGTACGGCGATGTTAAGTTTTATTATTGCAGCTTTGTGTACAAGGCTGTTCCTCCCGATTATGAGGTAACAAAAGAGGAACTGGAGGCTGAGGAAAGGGGAGAGCTTTCCATAGGGTACGGCTCAGATGAGATTTATGAAAAAACAACCCAATCCATAAAATGGAATGAGGACGGAATTACTTATGATATTATGGATATGGGAGCAGGCATAGAAAAGGAAGATTTTATTAATATGGCAAAACAGGTTACAGACAGCGAGTAGCATTAATCTGCCGCAGAACTGCCCATTGTGCGGTTCTGCGGCTTTTATTGCAGTTAGCGGCGTTAGGCTTTAAGAATTGGCTCTTTAACTGCGTTGTAACGAAATACTAAGGCTTGCGTGGGGGCGGCGAACGGGTTTGACTGTAGTCAACCCGTTCGCCGCCCCCACCTCACCCCTCCCCCACGGGTCGCCGCTTTGGACGGCTGTAAGCCGTCCAAAGTGGTGAGCAGTGTAAAAGCAATCAATAAAGAATGTCAACCAAACATAATGATATTGGTTGACATTCTTTGCTTTGTTTGGTATAATCAGCTTATGTAATTTTCAGGAGGGATTTTAATGAATAATGATTTAATTGAAAAGATTTTGAGTGATGAAGAAATTGAAAGAGAAGATGCGTTGGAGCTTGTAAATGCGGATTTGGAGGAGCTTTGCAGGCTTGCTGACAGCGTAAGAAAAAAATACTGCAATAATAAGGTAGAGCTTTGTTCCATAATAAACGGAAAAAGCGGAAACTGCGGAGAAAACTGTAAGTTTTGCGCCCAGTCTGCACGCAATGCCGCATCGGCGGAATGCTACGGCTTTTTAGATGAGGATATAATTGTTGAGGACTGCAAGAAGCATTGTAAAGCAGGTGTTGACAGATATTCCATAGTAACGTCGGGACGCGCTTTGGGCGGAAAGGATTTTGAAAAGGCTGTAAGCGCTTATAAAAAAATGAATGAGGAATGTCCCCAAATAGAGCTTTGTGCATCTCACGGTCTGCTGAGCCTTAAACAGTTGCAGGAGCTTAAAAAAAGCGGCGTTACAAGATACCATTGCAATATAGAAACTTCTCCCAATAATTTTAAAAATATATGCACTACCCACAGCTTTGAGGACAAATTAAAAACAATAGGCTATGCCAAAGAGGCAGGCTTGGAGGTTTGCTCCGGAGGAATTATAGGTATGGGTGAAAGTATGGAGGACAGAATTGATATGGCATTTATTCTGAAGGAGCTTGAGGTAAAATCCATACCTATAAATATATTAATGCCCATTAACAATACTCCCTTGGAGGAGGCTTTGCCTTTAAGTAAAGATGAAATTTTAAGAACTGTGGCAATATTCAGAATAATAAATAAAAAGGCTTATATAAGGCTTGCGGCAGGCAGAGTAACACTTGGAGAAAACGGACTGAAAGCATTTTTTTCGGGAGCCAATGCCACAATTACAGGTGACTTTTTAACCACAACGGGAAGTACAATAAGCAGTGACAGAAAAATGTTTATTGAAAACGGCTTTGAATTGGGAGGCAATACAAATGAATATTAAAAATATGACAAAAATTGCACTTATGGCGGCTGTTATTTGTGTAATAGCGCCTTTTTCCATACCTATAGGCGCTGTACCAATTTCTTTCACAAATTTTATTTTATATTTATCGGTTTATATTTTGGGAACAAAAAGAACTGTTGCAAGCTACATAATTTATCTTATACTTGGCACTGTCGGCTTGCCTGTATTTTCAGGCTGGGCAGGAGGAATAGGCAAGCTTTTGGGGCCAACGGGAGGTTATCTTGCAGGCTTTATATTTATGATAATAATTTGCGGTGTTTTTATAGAAGTTTTTAAAAACAAAAAAATTCTGCATTTTGCGGGTATGGTTTTGGGAACTGCTATCGCTTATGCCTTTGGCACATTGTGGTGCAGCTACAGTATGGATTTAAGCCTTACGGAATGTTTCTTTATGTGTGTTGCGCCTTTTATTGTGGGAGATTTAATTAAAATTTTTGTTGCAATATATGCAGGTACAGAAATTAAAAGGAGAACGGATAAGATTTTCGGGGAGCTGTAAAAAGCTCCCTGTTCTATTTACAAAATAAACTCATATAATTTTATAAAAATGATTATGGGTACGGTAAATATGAAAAAGAAGATTATGATTTTTATTGTTGTGAGTATGGCTCTTATTTTTTCCGTATGTTTAAGGCTTATGATTACAAAGGAATGTTTTAATATGAAAGAAAATAAAGGAACGGCTGTACCTATTTTAATGTATCACAACATAACCGATAAAAGCTATGGGGATAAATATACCGTAACGGCGGCTGAGCTGGAAGAGGATTTAAAATACATTTCGGAAAACGGATACACTGCCATTGGGCTGAACGACCTTATAAATTATACAGAGGGAAAAGGCAAACTGCCCCAAAAGCCTATAATAATTACATTTGATGACGGTTTTGAAAGTTTATATACCTTGGGTCTGCCCCTTTTTAAAAAATACAACTGCAAGGCTGTTGCGGCTGTTATAGGCAGTTATACGCAGCTTTTTACGGATAATGAGGATCACAACATAGAATATTCTCATCTTAATTGGGAAGAGATAAACGAAATGGCAAAAAGCGGTCTTATTGAGATACAAAATCACACCTATGATTTGCACGAAATAAAAAACGGAAGAAAAGGAGCGGCTCAAAAAAACGGAGAAAGCATTGAGAACTACAAAAAGGTATTGGAAGAGGACGTAAAAAGGCTGAATAAGGATGTTTTAAGCTACACAGGGCAGGAGCCCACGTCTTTTATTTATCCTTACGGAAATTTTAACGAAAATACCGAAAAGCTCATTGAGGAAATGGGTTTTAAGGCAATTTTGAATTGTTATGAAAAGGTAAATTATATCAGCGCCTCCGAGGACTTAAAGCATTTGTGCAGATTTTTAAGACCCTCGGGAATAAGCTCCGTTGAATTTTTTAAAAGAATAGAAAAACAAGAAGGGGACGGCGCTTAACATATTGTGCCGCCTCCCAAAACATAATCACCATCATAAAAAACCGCCGCCTGCCCGGGTGTTGGCGCACGCTGCGGCTCATCAAATTCCGCCAACAGCTTATCACCGTGTTTATAAATTGTACACGGAGCTGTTTTTTGAGAATATCGGAGCTTGCCGCTGCAGCGAATTTCGGCTGTTATATTATCTATTGCCATATAATTAAAATCTTTTATTAAAACCTGCTTTTTAAACAGCTTATCGTTTGTATCCAACACAACCTCATTTGTTTCAGGGCGAATTTCCGTTACAAACATTCTTGTATTGAAAGAAATGCCAAAGCCCTTACGCTGACCTATGGTATAATTTGTTATTCCTTTATGAACCCCCAAAACATTTCCTTTGCTGTCAACGAAATTGCCTTGAGGTATATCTGTTTTTGTATTTTTGTGTATAAATGAGGCATAGTCACCGTTTGGAATAAAGCATATATCCTGACTGTCCGCCTTATTTGCTACGGAAAGGCCGGCATTTTTAGCAATGGTGCGTACCTGCTGTTTTTCATAATCCCCTATGGGCATAAGTGTATGGGCAAGCTGAAACTGGGTCAGCTTATAAAGAGCATAGGTTTGATCCTTTGCGGCGGTGTTTGCCGTTTGAACAGTATAACGGTTTGTTTTTGGGTATTTTGTTACCCTTGCATAGTGACCCGTGGCAATATAGTCAGCGCCAATGGCAATAGCCTTGTTCAAAAGCGCTTCCCACTTTATATAACGGTTACAGGCTATACAAGGGTTAGGGGTGTGCGCTTTAAGATATTCTTCAACAAAATAATCCACCACATATTTTTTAAATTCCGCATTAAAATCCAAAACATAAAAGGGTATGCCTAATTTTAAGGCAACCGAACGGGCGTCATCTGCGGCTGAAGATACGCAGCAGCTATTTGCGTCATCAGATTTATTTTGCCACATTTGCATTGTAACTCCTATTACATCATATCCCTGTTGTTTTAAAAGGTAAGCGCATACCGAGGAGTCTACCCCTCCGGACATACCCACAACTGCTTTTTTATTCATTTTCATTTACCTCGTAATATGGCTTTTTAAGTATTTTTTCGTAAGCTTTGTAATTCGGCATATATTTGTAAATATAGCTGTAAAAGGCATTGTTATGACCATGGTGGAGAAAGTGCGCAAGCTCATGAAGAATTACATACTTCAAACAGCCTATGGGATATTTTATAAGCTCAGAATTTAATGAAACCGCACCTGTTTTTATACTGTAGCTGCCCCAGCGGCTTCGCATTTTTTTTACGGATATTTTTGAGGGAAAAGGTATGCCGTCCCGTTTAACTGTTTTATAAATCCGGTTTACAAGAGGAGCATAAACCTCATTTATTTTTTTCTCATAAAAACGGTTAATAATTTGTTTTTCCGCAGTATCGTTTTCCGCATATAGTATAAGCATATTGTTTTGTAATTCCGCAAAATTTTCAGCCGATTTTATATGCTGAATTTGATAGGATTTTCCCAAAAGCCAAAAACTGTTTTCGGGTTTGCTCTTTTCTCTTTTTGCAAATTTTTCCACAGAGTTAAAAATTTGTTTCCGGTTTTTAATAAGTACAGACTGTATATATTTTTCTTCAACATAGGCAGGAGCGGATATATACACAATACCGTCCGTTTTTATTCTGAAATTTATATTTTTAACTTTTTTTATTGTAATATTATAGGATATTGTGCCCAAATCTGTTTTAATTGTTTTTATCATAATAATTTCCGATACACTGTTTTAACGGGTTACTGAAATATTATAGCACAAGGGCAATAAGCATTTCAAGAGCTAGAAACGCTTGTTTTTTTCAGCAGCGGTTTACATTTAAAAATTTTGTGGTAAAATAATACAAAAGAACTGAGGGAGTGAGTATATGAAAGCTATTATTTTTGATTTGGACGGAACTTTGCTGGATACAATAGGAGATTTGGCTGAAGCCGTTAATTATGCGTTGGAAAAGACGGGGTACAAAAGAATTTCCGTAAACACAATTAAAACATACGTTGGAAACGGAGCAGGTTTGCTAATTGCAAGAAGTATTCCCCAAGGATTTGAAAATGAAAAGTATGAGTTATGCAAAAAAGCGTTTTCGGAGTATTATATGAGCCGCATTGACGTGTTCACAAAGCCTTATGAGGGAATAATGGAATTGCTTGGCAGACTTAATGACGCAGGAATAAAAACGGCGGTGCTTTCCAACAAGCCTGACGGTGCGGTTAAAAAACTGGCGCATAAGTATTTCAAAGGAATGGAAAATGCGGCATTTGGAGAACGTGAGGGCATAAAACGCAAGCCTGACCCCTCGGGAGTATATGACATAATGGAAAGGCTTGGAGCTGCGGCAGATGAAACCGTATATGTGGGGGACTCCGAGGTGGACATAGAAACAGCGGCAAATGCGGGAATTAGATGCATTTGCTGCGCATGGGGTTTTAAGGGACAAAAATTTTTGGAGGAAAAGGGAGCAAAATACATTGCCAAAAAGCCTGAGGACATTTTAGCAATTATTCGGCAGGAAGAATTTTGGTTATAAAAATATTTTCCAGTGTATACTTGCTTTTAATTATGTTATATGCCTTTTGAGCCGCCTTCCTTGATGTATATATTCCAAAAACCGAAGAGCCTGAACCGCTCATCAGAGAGCCTTCTGCGCCGAATTTAAGCATATCATTTTTAATTCTGCCTATAACGGGGTGCTTTTGAATTGCAACAGGCTCCAGCACATTGCCCATGGAGGAGCAAATATTTTGCAGATTTTTACTTTGCAGACTTTGGAGCATTTTATCCATATTTGGATGAGTTACGTCGGTAAGACTGTCGAATGTTTTAAATGCCAAAGGGGTTGGCATACCAACGGCAGGCTTCACAAGCAAAACAATACATGGAGGGAAGTTTGGTATAGGAGTCAGTATTTCGCCTATGCCTTCAACCTTGGCAGGATTTTTAAAAAGACAGAAAGGGACATCAGCGCCCAAATTCTTTCCTATATTATACAGCTCTTCCTTTGGCAGTGTAAGGTTAAAAAGCGAAAGGGACGCTTTTAGAGCGGCGGCACAGTCTGCGGAGCCTCCGCCCAAGCCTGCGGAGGAGGGTATATTTTTTGCAAGGCGAACCTTAACACCCGTTGATATGTTAAAACGGCTGCGAATGGCATTTATGGCTTTGGAAACAAGGTTTGCCGGGTTGGGGCGGTAAGGAGATGAGTTTACGGAAAGCAGTACATCCGATTCATCGGTTTTGGAAAGGGTCAGCGTATCGTGCAGCTCTATTGAGTACATAATCATTTCCAAAATGTGATAACCGTTTGGGTATGTGCCTTTAATATTAAGGAAAGTATTTATTTTTGCGTGTGCATTTACGGTGCAGGTGTTCATTTGTTTACCTCCGGGTTTTTCATTATTATAATATTATAATACAAAAAAAGATAGTTGTAAACAAATAAAAATACCATATTTAGGGTGTGTTTTACTAAATGCGGCTCTTGTAAATTTGCGGCAAAAAAATTAATTTTTTTTAAAAAAAGGTGTTGACAATATAATTTTTTTATGATATTATAATTTAGCTGTCGCAA
>CAYMAA010000080.1:0-7801 GCA_964388305.1 uncultured Lachnospiraceae bacterium
ATTAAAAAGGGTCACGGCAAAATCATTAACATCTGTTCAATGATGTCCGAGCTTGGCCGTGAAACAGTTTCAGCTTATGCGGCAGCCAAGGGCGGTCTTAAAATGCTTACAAGGAACATCTGTTCAGAGTACGGTTCAGCCAACATTCAGTGCAACGGCATTGGCCCCGGCTACATCGAAACTCCTCAAACAGCTCCTTTAAGAGAACGTCAGGCAGACGGCTCACGTCATCCTTTCGATGCTTTCATCGTAGGAAGAACACCGGCAGGCAGATGGTTAAAGCCTGAGGAGCTTGCAGGCCCTGCCGTATTCCTT
The DNA here is from genome assembly GCA_964388305.1 of uncultured Lachnospiraceae bacterium. Classification (GTDB taxonomy): domain Bacteria; phylum Bacillota; class Clostridia; order Lachnospirales; family CAG-274; genus JAJQCI01. Next base: position 316 of record CAYMAA010000080.1, read on the forward strand.
GCATCAGATGCATCTAACGCAGTAAACGGTCATGTGCTTTATGTAGATGGCGGTATTCTTGCTTACCTCGGCAAACAGCCAAGCTGATTTTTACACAAATTTATAATCAAAACAATCGGCAGAGCCTGCGCCCTGCCGATTTTGTTTTTTATTTTTCAAATAAATGCGGATTTATTTTATAAAGCAAAACAAGCACAATTACAACAATTACAGCGGACGGCGCCATATAGCTTGCGTTGTAAACAGCGCTGTACACAAACGGGTTCATTCCTTCGGGCGCATAAGCTCCCCAAAGCCAAAAACCGCTTATAAAGCTGCAAAGCCATCTCAAAAAGCAAGCGCCAATGCTTCCTGCCAAAATATATCCCACGCCTTTAAGCCTGCTGAGCTTTCCTATGGCATAAGCAAAGCCAAGCACACCAAAGCCAAGCAGATAATCCAGCAAAATACACCCAAGCTGGCTTATTATTGTAGGGCAAGCCATAACATTTCCAAACCCTATCATCATTTGTATAATGCCGTGAATAAATGCCGTTAAAAACCCCCACTTTGCACCGTGCCTGTAGCTCATAACAACAAGAGGTACCATCTCTAAGGTTACTGAGCCGCCATAAGGCAAATTAAAAATCATTACAAAGCTCATTGCCGTTGCAAGAGCTATCATAAGCGCCCCCTCAACCATAATTTTTGTTTTTTTGTTCAGTCCGTTCATATAATTACACCTTCCTAAGATTTTCAATCTGCTTTTCAACGTCATTCAGCATATTGGCGTACTTCTCACCCTTTGCTTTTTCCTCGTTAATAACCTTTTCGGGAGCTTTAGCAACAAAGCCTGCGTTGCTTAATTTCTTTTCAACTCTTTCAACCTCTTTAATAAGCTTTTCACGCTCTTTGTTAAGTCTTGCAAGCTCCTTTTCAATGTCAATAAGCTCTGCAAAAGGCATAAATATAACACCGCCGGGTATAATTACCGAAACATAATCTCCCCCTTTATCCTGCGTGCTTTCTTCCACATAAACATTGCCTGCGTAAGAAAGCGATGCGAAAAATACCTTTCCCTTTTCAAATATACTTCTAACCCTTTTGTCCTCAGAGCCAACATAAACATCAACCTTTTTAGACGGCGCAACATTCATTTCCGCTCTTCTGTTTCTTATATTCTTAACGGCGGTTTTAATAAGCTCTATTGCCTCTTCCTCGTCCTTAAAGCAATATTCCTCCTTAAACTCGGGCCATTTTGAAACCATAATGGACTCTTCCTCGTCCTGTACGGATTTGAAAATTTCTTCGGTAATAAAAGGCATACATGGGTGGAGCAGCTTTAAAACGGTTATAAGAACGGTTTTTAATGTCCATAAAGCCGCATTTCTTGTTTTGTCCTCCTCATTGTAAAGACGCGGCTTAACCATTTCAATGTACCAATCGCAAAATTCGTCCCAAACAAAATCATAAGTGTTTTGCATGGCAACACCCAGCTCAAACGCCTCCAAATTATCCGTAACATTTTTAACAAGAGAGTTTGCCTTTGAAAGAATCCACTTGTCCGCATCGGTAAGTTCGCTTATGCTGCAGCTAACCTCCTCATCGTCCTTAAAGTTCATAAGTATAAACCTTGTGGCGTTCCAAAGCTTATTTGTAAAGTTGCGGTTAGCCGTAACCTTTTCTTCTCTCCATCTCATATCATTTCCCGGAGCGTTTCCCGTTATAAGAGTAAGCCTCAAAACGTCCGCTCCAACCTCTTTAATAATTTCAAGAGGGTCTACACCGTTGCCTAAGCTCTTGCTCATTTTCCTCCCCTGCGAATCTCTCACAAGACCGTGAATAAGCACCTTCCTGAAAGGAACGTCATTCATTTGCTCCATTGCGGAAAATACCATTCTTATAACCCAGAAGAAAATAATATCGTACCCTGTAACAAGAACGCTTGTGGGATAAAAATATTTAAGCTCCTCTGTTTCATCGGGCCAGCCAAGTGTGGAAAACGGCCATAAAGCAGAGCTGAACCATGTATCCAATGTGTCCTCGTCCTGTTTAAGGCTTGTGCAGCCGCATTTTTCGCACTTTTCGGGTTTTTCTGCCGCAACATTAATGTGTCCGCACTCATTGCAGTAGTAAGCAGGTATTCTGTGTCCCCACCATAGCTGACGTGAAATGCACCAGTCGTGTATGTTTTCAAGCCAGTGCAAATATGTCTTTCCAAATCTTTCGGGAACAAACTCCAGCCTTTTATCTTTAAGCACTTCAATGGCAGGCTTTGCAAGCTCGTCCATTTTTACAAACCATTGGCTCTTAATAAGCGGCTCAATAACCTCGCCGCATCTGTCGTGAGTACCAACAGCGTGCTTAATATCCTCCGTTTTAATGTAAAGTCCCATTTCTTTAAGCTCTTCAATAATAAGCCTGCGTGCTTCGTATCTGTCCATACCCGCAAATTTGCCGCCGTTTTCGTTAATTGTACCGTCATCGTTTAAAATGTTGATTTTAGGTAAATTGTGCCTGTTTCCAACCTCAAAATCGTTAGGGTCATGTGCAGGGGTAATTTTAACAACACCCGTTCCAAATTCCATATCAACATATTCATCGGCAATAATAGGTATCTCTCTGTTTACAAAGGGTACAATACAAGCCTTGCCCACAACGTCAGTGTATCTTTCGTCCTTCGGATTAACCGCAATGGCAGTATCTCCAAGCATTGTTTCGGGTCTTGTTGTGGCAAACTCCAAAAATTTGTCCGTTCCCTTAATGGGGTACTTTAAATGCCAAAAATGCCCGTCCATATCCTCGTGTATAACCTCAGCGTCGGAAATGGTTGTTTGACAGGTAGGGCACCAGTTAATGAGCTTTTCGCCCTTGTAAATATAGCCTTTTTTGTAAAGCCTTATAAAAACCTCCAAAACAGCCTTGCTTAAACCCTCGTCCATTGTAAAACGCTCTCTGTCCCAATCGCAGGAGGAGCCCAGCTTTTTAAGCTGATTTATAATGCGTGAGCCGTATTCCTCTTTCCACTTCCATGCTCTTTCAAGAAAGCCCTCACGACCCACATCTTCCTTAGTAAGTCCCTCTTCTGCCATTGCCTTAACAATTTTAACCTCTGTGGAAATGCTTGCATGGTCAGTCCCGGGAATCCAAAGAGCATTGTACCCCTGCATTCTCTTAAACCTTATAAGCATATCCTGCATGGCATTATCCAAAGCATGCCCCATGTGTAACTGCCCCGTAATGTTCGGCGGCGGAATTACTATGGTAAAGGGTTTCTTTTTACTGTCAGGCTCTGCATGAAAATACTTTTTTTCAAGCCACTCATTGTAAATTCTGTCCTCCACAACCGCAGGATTGTAGTTTTTTTCAAGCTGTTTGTACATTGTGCTTATTCTCCTTTTTAGTCACTATAAAAATTATCGCCAAAATAAAAGCGAAGCCTGCAATATCTGTAAATGTAAATTTTGTTTTAAGCCAAATTGCGGAAATAACCGTAGCCGCAACAGGCTCAAGACAGGCAAGCATACTGCCCTTAACCGCCCCAATTTCCGCAACTCCTCTTAAATAAAAAGTAAACGCAAATAAAGTTCCCGCAACGGCAAGTCCTATTGTTGCCAAAAAAGAGCTTAAATCGCAAATAGGCATTTGCCTGTAGCTCTTTGTAAAAATTAAAAAAACAACTCCTCCCATAAGCATACCAAAACCCGTAACGGTCATACTGCCGTATTTTTTAATAATGCCTTTGGGAGATATGTTGTAAACCACAACAGCCACCGCAGAAATAAGTCCGAAAATAAGAGCATATTGAGATATAACAAGCTCCCCGGGTTTTCCGTGGGTTGCAATTAAAAATGTTCCCGTAAGAGCCAGAATAATTGCAATAACCTCTCTCCGTTCAGGCGCTCTGCCTGCTTTAAAACAGGTGTAAATTACTATAAATACAGGCGAAACATATTGTATAACCGTAGCCGTGCCGGAGTTGGAATAGGCTATTGCCAGCAAATAGGTATACTGACACATTAAAAGTCCTATAAAAGAAAATACCAAAAGCGTAATTAAATCCTGCCTGTTTTTAAATATCTCAAAAGCTCTGCTCCTGTTTTTTAAAATAACAAAAGCCGTCAAAAACGCTCCCGCAACGGTCATTCTTGCCGTTGTAAGCCATTTTGGGTCAAAGCCGTAGTTTGTAAACAAAAACTGACCGCAGGTTCCGGAAAAGCCCCACATAGCCGCCCCTAAAATTACGCATAAACAGCCTTTAAGACTGCCCTTATCCATATTTACCGCCTCCGAAAATAAAAAAGCGGCTTTCCACCCGTACTAAGGGCGAAAAACCGCGGTACCACCTTAATTTTCCAAAAAGGACTCTCAGCCTTTAACGCAGCTGCCCGTTTTTGCCTAATTATACTTACGCATATTTTTCAGCAAAAAAGCTCCAAAGCTACCTTCACCCGCCTTGCGCAAAAAACCTTCCAGCCAAAAGGGTTTTCTCTCTGTGTGCCGAACAACAGGCTACTCCTCTTTATCATCGCCAATAAAATATTATAATACAATTATTTCAAAAAGTCAACTATTGCTTCGCAAGCCGCATCCTCATCGGCGCCGACAGCCTTAACCTTAAAGCTCTCTCCCTCATAAACACCAATGCTCATAACTCCCATAATGCTTTTTGCGTTAGCCTCCGCATTATTCTTAACAAGCTTAACGGAGCTTGTGTATTCACTTGCAAGCTGAACAATTCTTGCAATAGTTCTGTCCTCGTTAATGTTACCAACCTTAACAACCTTTTCTACCATTTTACTTATTTCTCCTTCATAAAATTTTCTGCAATTTCAATAATTTTTTGCAGTCTGTGATAAACACCGGATTTTCCTACAGGCGGATTTAAACGCCTGCCAAGCTCCGCATAGCTAAGCTCCGGAAACTCCGCCCGTAAATCTGCCGTTTCCTTTAGCTTTTGAGAAAGCTCCCTAAACCTGCCGCTTTGTGCCAAAAACCTTATTGCTTTAAGCTCCCTTGCCGCCGCCCTTGCGGTTTTTGCACTGTTGGAGGTTTCGCAGTTGACTTTTCTGTTAATATTGTTTCTGACGTCCTTAACAACTCTTATGTTTTCCAGCTTTAAAAGAGCCGTATGCGCCGCCATAACATTAAGCAGGTCGGAAATCTGCTCACTGTTTTTAACGTAAACCACATAATAGTTTTTGCGTTCAACAATTCCGGCAATAATTCCAAAATCCTCCAAAAGCTTTTTCAGCCCGTAGGCATGATAATACTCTCTGTCCGCAAACTCAATATGATAGTCCTTAAATGGATCCGTAACAGACCCGTTTATTAAAAATGCCGTTCTGATGTAAGCTCTTTTGCAGCAGTCACGCTTAACCGTTACCGGGTTTATGGGACTTTCCCTGTCAAACCCCTGTAATGAGCCTGTTACAGTCAAAATCTTCAAAACAAGCATACTGTCACTAATTTCAATTATATAAGTATTTTTGTTTTCATAATATTGGCATTTATATTCAAATATTTCAAAAATAAGCCTTGCAATTTTCTTTGCGTGCCTTTCATCATCACAATAAAAAAACATACCGCTGCGTAAATTTCTTTCGTCATAATCGCATAAATGATTAATGTAGGAAGAAAGCTCCGCAATTTTACAATGCTGCGCTTTATTGTAAACCTCAAAAAGCTCGTCCTTAATTTCAGATGCAAAAGACAATAAAATCACATCCTTTTTGCATCTTTTTCAATATCCCTGTGGCTTGTAAGCACACTGTAACCCTTTTCCTTTAAATAGTTTGAAAGCTCGTAAGCAAATGTAACGCTTCTGTGCTTTCCTCCCGTACACCCAAAGGCAACAACAAGCTGGTTCTTTCCCTCATTAATGTAATTGGGAATTAAAAACTCTATCATATCCTTTAGCTTGTCCAAAAATTCATGGGCTTCCTTTGCTTTAAAAACAAATTCTCTAACGGCGCTGTCCAACCCCGTAAGCAGCTTAAGCTCCGCCACATAAAAGGGATTTGGCAAAAACCTTACGTCAAACACAAGGTCTGCCTCAGGCGGTATGCCGTACTTAAAGCCAAAGCTCATAACGCTTACTATCATGGAGTTAAAGCTCTCGTTGTTTAAAAAAATATCGTTTATTTGAGCCTTCAGGGTTCTTGTAAGCATACCCGATGTATCTATAATGTAGTCGGCGCGCCTTTTAAACTCTTTCAGCATTTCTCTTTCTGCGTTTATGCCGCTTTGAATACTGCCGTTCTTCATTAAAGGATGCTTTCTTCTTGTTTCCTTGTATCTTTTAATAAGCTCCTTGTCGCTTGCGTCCAAAAATAAAACCGTAAAATCCACATCCGCAATTTTATCTATGGACTCCAAAAATTCATCAAAGTTTTTAACACCTCTAATGTCAATTCCCAAAGCAACCCTTTCGGTTTCATCCGTGTTGTGACTTCCGCTTATCTCAATAAACTTGGGCAAAAGCGCGGGCGGCAAATTATCTATGCAAAAAAAGCCTATATCCTCCAAATATTTAAGAGTTAAACTCTTTCCTGCGCCGCTCATGCCTGTAACAATTACATATTCCATACAATCACCCCAAACCGCAAAACTCACAGCCTTACTTTTTAATTATAAGTTATATTTGTCAACTATTCAACCAAAAAAACAACGAATTTACGCTAAATATTAAGCCAACCCTCGTTAAAATTGCCACAAAAAAATTAAATTTTTAACAACTTAAACAATTTTAACCCGTAAATTATTAAGTGTTTGCTTAAAACTCACCAATATACCTTACTTCCCTTTCAAGCTTAACTCCAAACCTTTCAAAAACGGTTTTTTGCACTGTTTCAATAAGGCTTTTTACGTCAGCCGCAGCAGCTCCGCCCTTGTTTATAACAAAACCGCAGTGCTTTTCCGAAACCTGCGCCCCTCCTACGGAAAACCCTCTCAAACCGCTGTCCTGAATAAGCTTTCCGGCGAAATATCCCTCAGGTCTTTTAAAGGTACTGCCTGCGCTGGGATATTCCAAAGGCTGCTTCTCACTTCTCCGTGCGGAAAGCTCCTTCATTTTCTCCTTTATTATATCCCTGTTCTCAGGGTACAGCTCAAACTCCGCGCCTAAAACAACCATATTTTCGTCAAGCATTTTGCTGTGTCTGTAGCCAAAGCCGCACTCACTGTTTTTAAGAGTATAAAGCCTGCCCTTATCAATTACGGTAACATTTTTAATAACGTCCTTAAGCTCGCCGCCGTAGGCTCCTGCGTTCATACAAACACCGCCGCCTACACTCCCGGGAATACCTGCCGCAAATTCAAAACCGCCCAGTCCGTTTTTAAGGCAAACCGATGCAACTGCCCCTAAAGACGCCCCCGCCTGAGCCTTTACAACATTCCCTTCAGCCTCAATGCTGCCAAAATTACTTCCCAAAATAATAACTCCGCCTCTTATGCCCCCGTCGCCCACACGAATGATAGAGCCTTTTCGTATAATATAATACCTGAC
>CAYMAA010000081.1:0-7764 GCA_964388305.1 uncultured Lachnospiraceae bacterium
ATAGATACACCGGGTCATGTAGACTTTAACTATGAGGTTTCCAGAAGTCTTGCAGCCTGCGATGGCGCCGTTCTTATAGTGGATGCCGCACAGGGCGTTGAGGCGCAGACCCTTGCCAATGTGTACCTTGCGTTGGATAATGACTTGGAGGTTTTGCCCGTTATAAATAAAATAGACCTGCCCGGCGCAGACCCCGACAGGTGCAAAAAGGAAATTGAGGACATTATAGGCTTAGATGCGGAGAACGCTCCCCTTATTTCCGCCAAAAACGATATTAATATAGACGAAGTTTTTGATAAAATAATAGAGCTGCTGCCGCCGCCGCAGGGCGATGAAAACGCTCCTCTTAAAGCGCTTATTTTTGACAGTATTTACGACTCCTACCGTGGAGTTATTGTTTTTATGCGTGTGTTTGACGGAAGGCTCAAAAAAGGCGATAAAGTACGCTTTATGGCAACAAAAAAGGAATTTGAGGTTGTAGAGGTGGGTGTGTTCGGCGCGGGGCAGTTTATCCCTTGCAGCGAGCTTTTGGCAGGTGATGTAGGCTACCTTACCGCAAGTATTAAAAATGTAAGAGATACACGCATTGGCGATACCGTAACACTTGTTAACAACCCTGTTGCGGAGCCTTTGCCCGGCTATAAAAAAGTACAGTCCATGGTGTACTGCGGCATTTTCCCTGCGGACGGCTCCAAATATCAGGATTTGCGTGATGCGTTGGAAAAGCTTAATCTCAATGATGCCTCCCTTGTATTTGAGCCGGAAACCTCAGTAGCTTTAGGCTTTGGTTTCCGCTGCGGCTTTTTGGGACTTCTTCATTTGGAAATTATACAGGAAAGGCTGGAAAGAGAATATAATTTGGATTTGGTAACTACTGCCCCAAGTGTTATTTATCATATATATTTAACGGACGGAACAAAGCTTGTAATTTCCAATCCCGGCAGCTTCCCCGACCCAACACTTATAGAACACGCAGAAGAGCCGTGGGTTAAGGCGGAGATAATTCTTCCAACGGAATATATAGGTACAATTATGGAAATGTGCCAGCAGCGCCGAGGTGTTTATGAAGGTATGGAATATCTTGAAACAACAAGAGCCATACTCCACTACCGTCTGCCGTTAAATGAAATTATTTACGACTTTTTCGATGTTTTAAAATCCCGTTCAAGGGGCTATGCCTCATTAGACTATGAGTTGGACGGCTATGAAGAAAGCAAGCTGGTTAAGCTTGATATTTTGGTAAACAGAGAGGTTGTGGACGCCCTTTCATTTATTGTACACGAAAGCAGCGCAGTGGAGCGTGGCAGGAAGATTGTGGAAAAGCTGAAAAAAGAAATTCCTCGCCACCTGTTTGAAATACCTCTTCAGGCAGCCATTGGCAATAAAATTATAGCGCGCCAAACAATAAGCGCCTACCGCAAGGACGTTCTTGCTAAGTGCTACGGCGGCGATATTTCCCGTAAAAAGAAACTCCTTGAAAAACAAAAGGAGGGTAAAAAACGTATGCGCCAAATAGGCAATGTGGAAGTACCTCAGTCCGCATTTATGAGTGTTTTAAAACTTAATGACGAATAAAAATTAACAGCCGTGTAATGCCAAAACTCATTTACACGGCTGTATTCTTTAACAAATTATTCCTCAAAAAGCGCCCTTGCAAATTCCTCCGCATTAAAGGGTCTTAAATCATCAATGCCCTCTCCTACTCCAATAAACCTTACAGGAATTTTAAGCTCATTTTTAATAGCGATAACAATGCCGCCCTTTGCGGTACCGTCTAACTTTGTTAGTATAATTCCCGTAATTTCCGCTGCCTCTTTAAACAGCTTTGCCTGCTGTAATGCGTTCTGCCCTGTTGTTGCGTCCAAAACCAAAAATACCTCTTTGTGAGCTTCAGCGTTTTCTCTCGCAATAACCCTGTCTATTTTTTCAAGCTCCGCCATTAGGTTTTTCTTGTTGTGCAGTCTGCCTGCCGTGTCGCAAATCAATATGTCCGTACCCCTGTTTTTTGCCGCCGCCACAGCGTCAAAAACAACTGCCGCAGGGTCGGAGTTTTCCTGATGCTTTATTACCTGAACATTGTTTCTTTCGCCCCATACAATAAGCTGGTCTATAGCTGCCGCCCTAAATGTATCCGCCGCAGCCAGCATAACCGTTTTGCCACGGCTTTTATAGTAGCTTGTAAGTTTGCCAATGGTTGTGGTTTTACCCACTCCGTTTACACCGATAACAAGCGCTATCGACGGACTTGGCAGTTCAAGCTCCTCCTCATTCTCCGTAAGCATTTCGCTGATAACCCTTACAATTACGTTTTTAACAAGTCCAACCTCTTTAATCTTTTCTTTTTTAACAATTTCTCTTACCTTGTTAATTATTTCAACAGATGTGTCCACACCAATATCCGCCATAATCAGAGCCTCTTCCAGCTCGTCATATAAATCATCGTCAATTTCGCTGAAACCGCTTAAAACCTGCTCCACTCCGGACATAATGTTGTCCCTTGTCTTTTTAAGACCGTTTTTGATTTTTGCAAAAAACCCCTGTTTTTTCATCTCGGATTTATTATTTTCTTCTTCAGCCGCAATTTCTTCCTGCTCTTCGGTTTTCTCCTCGACTTCCTCAAAAACAGGCTTTGCCTTATCCGATTTTGGGGTTTCTTCTTCTAAAATGTCATTAATATTTGCGGTTTCTTCATATACAGGAATTTTTGCATTGTCCTCTTGGGGTTTTTCCTCTTCTTCCCCCGAAACCGCTTCACCCTCGTCAATTTCAGTTTCCAAAACCCGCTTAACAGATTCATCATCTGTATTTTCATTCTTTTTTTTAAAAAAATTAAATAATGCCATAATTTATTTCTCCTTTTCCGTAAGCTCGTCCGCCTCTTTAAGACTGACTGATACCATTTTGGATATGCCCTGCTCCTGCATTGTTATTCCGTAAAGAGTATCCGCTTCTTCCATAGTGCCTTTTCTGTGAGTAATTACAATAAACTGCGTAGTTTCCGACAAATGTTTAATATACTTGGCATAGCGTGAAACATTTGCATCGTCAAGCGCCGCCTCAATCTCATCCAGTATGCAAAACGGCGACGGCTTCATTTGTAAAATGGCAAAAAGCAACGCCATTGCGGTAAGCGCCTTTTCTCCCCCGGAAAGCAAAAGCATACTTTGCAGCTTTTTTCCCGGCGGCTGTGCGTTTATCTCTATGCCCGAGTTTAAAACGTCCTTTTCGTCACTGAGCCTTATGTTTGCCTGACCTCCCCCAAACATAACCTTAAATACCTTTTTAAAGTTTTCGTTTATAACGGAAAATCTGCTTGTAAACTGCTCACGCATACGCTCTTCAAGCCTGTCTATAATCTCTCTTAAATCTTCCTCCGCCTTTAAAATATCATTCCTTTGCGAAGTTAAAAACTCGTACCTTTCCTTCGCCTCTCTGTATTCCTCGGGAGCAGATGTGTTTATGCTGCCTAAAGCCTTAATGCTGCTCCTAAGCTCCTTTGCCCTTTTGTGCAGCTCAGCCGCAGGCATATTGGGTCTTGCCAGCCTTACAGCCTCGGGGTAGGTCATTTCGTAGGCTTCCCACATATTGTCGTATAAGGCTCGGCGCTTTTCCTTTAGTGCGGCAAGCCTTTCGTCATGCTTTGCCTTATCCCCGTTAAGATTAATAAGTATATCGTTATGCTCCTTAATCTCTTCCTCAATACCCCCTATAATGCCGTTTATGTCATACCTCTCTCTCAGTCTGCTGTTATATTCCTCCGTTAAAATGTCAATGCTGCCGTTTGTTTCATGGGCGTCTTTTGTTTTTGCGTCTATTTCCGCCTTTGCCGCATTAATTTCATCTTTAAGCTTAATTACGTCTTTTTCTCCCTCATTGGCAGAATTTTTAATATCCTCGATTTCACCCGTCAATCGTTCAACATCACGCTCTTCAGCCAAAATTTCAGAGCTTACTCTTTCCGCTGTAAGCTTAATTTCCGTAATCCGCCTGAATGACCCGTCAAGCTCCTGCCGTGCCGCAGCATTTTCCTCTCTGTAAGCGTTCAGCCTTTCTCCCGACTCGGTTATTTCTTTTTCAATATCTTTAAGGCTTTTACCCATATCGTCAAAGCTCTTGTTTGTGTAAACCTCATCAGCCAAAAGAAGTGTATACTCATCATTAAGCTCATTAAGCCTTTTTTTCAAGTCCTCGGCAGACTCTTTTTCTCCGTTAATTTTGGCGCTTACGGCTGAAAGCCGCATATTTTCGGAGCTGCAGCTTTGCCTGATGGCTTCAGCGCTGTTGTTAAGCTCCTCAAGCCTTTGAGAAAGCTCTTCAAGCTCTCTGCCTGCCTGTTCCTGTCTTTTTGTCAGCTCCGCAGCCTCTTGCTCCAATTTTTTAAGCTCGCCCTTACGGGATATTATTCCGGCGCTTTTCTTTGCGGAAGAACCGCCCGTCATAGACCCTCCGGGGTTAAATACCTCACCCGTTAATGTAACAATCTTTACGGAATAGCGAATTTTTCTCGCCAAAGCAATACCGTTGTCTATATTATCCACAACGGCAACACGCCCAAGCAAGCCGTTCAAAACCCCTGCATATCTGCCGTCACATTTTATAAGCTCCATAGCAGACCCTATAAAGCCCGTTCCCGAAGTAACCTCGCTGCCCAATGCTCTCTGCCCCTGCCTTACCGCAGTAATAGGCATAAATGTGGCTCTGCCGCTGCCGGTTCTTTTTAAATAGGCAATAGCAGCCTTTGCAGCCTCTTCGTCCTCGGTTATAATGCTTTGCAGACTTCCGCCCAAAGCGGTTTCAACAGCAAGCTCATACTTCTTTTCCGTGGAAATAAGCTCGCCAACAGCGCCGCATATTCCTTTAAGCTCATTTTGCCTGTCCCTCATTTTAAGAACAGCCTTAACGCCGCCGTAGTAGCCCTCGTAGCTGCTTTCAAGCTCGGTTAATATATGTATGCGTGACTTCCTTTCGTTAAGCCTTGTAATAATATCTCTATGCGCTTTAAGCAGGCTGTCGTTCTTTTTGTTAAGACCCTGCCTTTCTTCCAAAATACTGCGGTAGGCTTCATTTTGAGATGTAATAAGACTGCGAATGTTGTCCTCTTCTGATTTAAGCTCAGCCAATAAACCCTGTTTTTCCGCAAGAGCATTTTTGTTTTGAGTAATGTCGTTTTCTATCCTGATTTTTTGGGCATTAATGGAATTAAGCTTTCCCTCGGCTTTGGCAATTTCTTCCTTAACATTAGAAGATTTCTCCATTATATCCATTATCCCTTTGTTGCAGTCCTCAAGCTCGCTTTCTTTCTTTTCAAGCCTTGACTTTTTTTCATTATATTCACTGTCAAGAGCCAGTTCCTTTTTATTTATTTCTTCAAGCTCCGACCTTTTGTTTTCAAGCAAAGCCTTTTTCTTTTCAATCTCAGCCGTCTTTTCTTCAATACTTTTCGTAAAAAGCTCCTTGTCACTGCCAATTCTAAAAATATCCTTTTCCGTATGCTCAATGCGGTTTTTCAAAAGACTGATATCATTCAGCTTTTCCTGATAATTTACCTTTAAGTCTGTCAGCCTGCCGTTAAGCTCTTCAATCTCTCCGTTAATTCTGTCACTGCTTTCCTTTTGCAAAGCCTTTTTGCTTTCGCTCTCTTCCAAAAGCCTTTCAGTCTGCTCTATCTGATTAATAAGTCCCTCAATTCCCTCATTCAGCTTTTTGGTCTGTTCCTCATACCTTTTAACATCAAGCACAAATATGCTTATATCCGTATGTTTAAGCTCATCGGATAAATCCAAATACTGTTTAGCTTTTTCGGCAGCTTTTTCCAAAGGAGCAAGCCGTCCCTCAATTTCACTTATAATATCCTCTGCTCTTAAAAGATTGCCATGCTCATTTTCCAGCTTCTTTTGAGCTTCGTTTCGCCTTGCCTTGTATTTAACAATCCCTGCCGCCTCTTCAAACAACATTCGTCTGTCCTCGCTTTTAACAGACAAAATTTCGTCAATTCTTCCCTGACCTATAATGGAATACCCCTCTTTACCAACACCGGTATCCATAAAAAGTTCAATAATGTCCCTGCGTCTGCACGGTGCGCCGTTAATTAGGTAAGCGCTCTCACCCGACCTGTAAAGCCGCCTTGTAACCGTAACCTCAGCATAATCCAAATTAAGCTTTCCGTCAGTATTGTCCAAAACAAGGCTTACTTCAGCAAAACCCAAAGGCTTTCTGCTTTGAGTACCTGCAAATATGACGTCCTCCATTTTTTGCCCGCGCAGATTTTTGGTGCTTGCTTCGCCCAAAACCCACCTTACGGCATCCGCCACATTGCTTTTGCCGCTGCCGTTAGGCCCTACAACCGCTGTTATGCCGCTGCCAAATTTAAGACGTATTTTTTCCGGAAAGGATTTAAATCCCTGCATTTCTAACTGTTTTAAGTACATAACCTAACCTCGTGCGTATCCGCTCTCAATTTCCTTTATTCTGCCGTATAACATTCTGTTTACAGGTGTGTCAACTCCATGCTTTTCACCAAGCCTTATTACAGTACCGGCAAAAAGCTCAACCTCAGTAGGTCTTTTAGCCAATGTATCCTGCCTCATAGACGGCATACCATCGGGGTTTAGTCCGTCCAAAACCCTTATCCAGTACTCCACATCGCTCTCGTCAAGATTAATGCCCTCCTTTTGTGCCACAAGCATAACCTCGCACATTGCATTTATCATAACCTGCCGCGGTTCTCCGTCCCTTTGTAGCACACTAAAAGGACAGTCATATACCGCCGCCGTTTGATTGCACCCTGTGTTTAAAAGCAGCTTTCCCCAAAGCGCCTTGCCCATATCCTCAGGTATTCTGTAAGGAAAGTCAATTTTATCAAAAAAACTCCTTACCTCGGAGATAACAATATCTCTTCCTCTGTTTCCAACCCTTCCAAAATTTAAAAAACCCATATCTCTGTAGGTAATGCCGTTGTTTATTTTTAAAGAGTCCATACCCTGGGAAGTGGAATAAATTACATTTTCCCACCCGTATTTTTCCGCAATATCCTCTTCGCTTTTAATCCCGTTTAAAAGAGAAATAAAAACAGTATCCTTTTTAACAAATTTTTCCGACAGCTTTAGAGCCTCCTCCATACCGCTGTACTTAACACCGAATAAAAGCAAATCAACAGGCTCAATTCCATCCTTCGGACTTACGCAATTCATATCATATAAAACACCGTTTTTATAAAACTTATCTTTCTTGTATCTTTCGCACCTGTCACTGTCCGCAATAACATAAAAATTTTCTCTTCCTATTTTATCATTTATATATGTTCCAAATAATATTCCCAATGCGCCAAATCCAATAATTCCAACTCGCTTTATCATAAGTATTTCCTCCAAACTCACCAAATCAACCTTTAGAGATGTCCGCTGTTTTATTGTATCACAAATCCACATCTTTATCAAACTTTTTTAATGCAGTCAAGGATATATTCGAACTCTTTTTGCGTGCAGTTTTCCATCAGCAGCACGTTTGTTGGTTGAGCAGATAGTTTTGCCGTCAATTGCAATAGTTTTATTTTCACAGCCGTCTTTCAATGTTTCTTCCACCCATTCAATAAAAACTTTATTGAATTTCTCAGGATCAACACACTTGATGAGATTATAAAACTGTGCTTTTGACGGCAGTTTGCGTATTTTAACCAAGTAAGGGGAAGTCCACCTCCTCTTAAGGCTCATAAGTTTTGCTGTAGCAAAACCGTTGCGATAGGTATTTGTTACACAATTACCTATC
>CAYMAA010000082.1:0-7653 GCA_964388305.1 uncultured Lachnospiraceae bacterium
GGATAGCCGTGCCTTGCATAAAAACCTCCTAAGGAAACACTGAATAATTCAAAAGCAAAAATAAATTCAGACAGAAGTCGGCAAAAAATTCAAGCGTAGCGTTGTTAAAAAGCCGCAACTGAGGACAACTAAGCCAATCAGGCTTTTTAATCAGTGTTTTCCTAATATTTTTTATTATATTATGCGCTTATAAATGTGAAATGTCAACCACAGGGTATATATAATAAAACGGCAGACTGCGCTTATTACAGGTCTGCCGCTGTTTGTTTTAAAAAAATTATTTACTGTCCGTCACGCTTTAAAGCCTCTTCCTGAACCTTTTGAATTTCAGGGTGCATTGAAAGTATAGGCTTAACGTCCTTGCCGCGCATATAGCGGTCTACATAGTTTTTAACACATCTGTAAACTATAGGTGAAAGCACAAGCACACCGATAAGGTTGGGGAGCATCATAAGACCGTTAAATGTATCGGAAAGATCCCATGCAAGGTTTTCGCCCATTGTTGCGCCGCCTATAATTGCTATAACGAAAATAACTTTATAAATTACCGTTGCGCTTGTACCGAAAAGATATTCAAATGCCTTAGAACCGTAATGGCTCCAGCCAAGGCAGGTGGAGAAGGCAAACAGCAAAAGCGCTATTGCAACAAAAGCCGCACCCGGCCCGTGGAATACTATACGGAAAGCCTCGCCTACAAGTGAGCCTGTATCCGACCCTGCGTAAGCTGCGGAAAGCTCGCCTGTTGAAAGATCCACTATGCCCGATGAAAGAAGTGAAAACGCTGTGAGTGAACAAACGATTATAGTATCGGCAAATACTTCAAAAATACCCCACATACCTTGAAGAACAGGCTCTTTTACATTGGAGTTGGAGTGTACCATAACGGAAGAACCAAGACCTGCCTCGTTTGAGAATACACCACGCTTCATACCCATTTGAACAGCCATTTTAACAGCCGTACCCGTAAAAGCGCCGCCTATAGCCTTAAAGCCGAAAGCGCCTCTGAATATAGCCGCAAAAACCTCTCCAAAACGGGTAATATGTATACAGCAGATTATAACAGTACCTATAATATAAAATACAACCATAAAAGGAACAATTTTTTCAGTAACCGCAACAATACGTTTAAGACCGCCTAAAATTATAAGTCCTGCTATAAGCATAAGAACAATACCTGTTGCAAGCCTCGGAGCATGGAAAACGGTATTCATATTTGTGGCAATAGTATTAATCTGAGTCATATTGCCTATACCAAAGGAGGCAAGCAGGCAGAATATACAAAAGATTACAGCAAGCGCTTTTCCTATTAAGCCGCAGCCCTTTTTAGAGCCTAAGCCGTAGCGCAGGTAGTACATTGCGCCGCCGCTCCACTCATCATCTTTATTTTTAATTCTGTAAAGAATACCCAAAACATTTTCCGAAAAGTTTGTCATCATTCCGAAAAATGCCACTATCCACATCCAGAAAACAGCGCCCGGGCCGCCTGTTGCGATGGCAGACGCAACGCCTGCGATATTACCTGTGCCTACTGTTGCCGCAAGAGCGGTACAAAGGCTTTGAAACTGAGAAATCTGTTTATCCGATGTATGCTTTGTAACATTTTTGTTTTTAAAAATAGCGCCTATTGTGCTGCCAAACCAGTGCTTAATGTGGGACAGCTGGAAGAACTTTGTGAGAATTGTCATAAGAACGCCTACAAAGCCTAAAAGAATAAGGGCAGGTGTTCCCCAAACCAAACCGTTTACAACACCGTTTACTTCCGCAACGGTTTCCAAAAATGTTTTGTTTCTTACTTCAAGCTGATCAACATTTGCAAGCACAAAATCGTTTTTTGCAACGCTAATGCCTGAAATGCCCTCGCTTAACGCAGCTGTGTTTGAAATTACAAAATCCGTGGATGTTCCGTTTACATCAACACTTGCTTTGCCGCTTTTTGTGTTTAGCTTGTAGGTTATTGTGTTTACTCCGTCGGAGCCATCGCCTGCAACATTTACGGTACCTGCTTCCGCACCCGATAAGGTAAGGGTTGTTCCGTCCTCCCCAACGGCTGCTTCAAGAGCGGTTTCCTCAATAGTATCACCGTTTTTATCAACAAGCGACACAAATGCGCTGTCGCTGTCCAAGGCATCAACACTTACCGAAGCGGAAACAATAACATTGCCCGTAAAGCTCTTTTCCGCTTCCGCCACAGCCAAAATTCTGTATGAAGCGGTATTATCCACGGAAAAAGCCGCATCCTCCGCAAACACCGTAAAACTGCTGACCACACATACCGCAAGCATTATAAAAACGGCTATAATGCTGCTAAACCTTTTGCTTATGGACACTTTAGATTTTTGATTATCCATAATTAAACCCCTTTCGTTTATAAATAGTATTTAAGTAAATAAAAAAGAGTATAGAATTATTCTACACTCCGAAATCGGCTATAAAAGGGGCTTGCTGCCCTCATATCTCCGTCCTTTTGCCTGAGAGATCGGCATCCTTGCCTTACACCTTCGGCACCCTCGTTTTGCGGGGATTCTCCGGAGCGTTATTATTTTAAAACATAGCGTTTAAATATAATAATAACTCTTTTAAAAAAATTAACAATTCAATTATATCATATTTCATAAAATTTTCAATAAAAAAAACATAAAATTAATAATTTTGGTGAATATCATCAAATATAAAGACAGAGCAAATGAATATTTGTCAAATTTATATGGTTGTTACGCAGCTTATATACAAGCGGCGACTACAGCAAGCGTTTGTATAGTTATTCACGAAATTGTATAATTATGCGTTAATAATAATATTTTTATGATTTTTAAAAAAATATCTTGCATATTATATTAATATGATGTATAATTTAGTGTAATTTCCAAATGACGGTGATATTAAATCTACACACATACTTTATTGTTTGATTAATTATACAAAGGAGCTAAGGTTATGATAAAAGCAGGTATTATAGGCGCTACGGGTTATGCGGGCAGTGAACTGGCAAGGCTTTTGCTCGGACACCCGAATGTTGAGTTAAAAAGCCTTGTTTCCAGAAGCTACGCAGGGGAAGCCTACAGCAGTGTTTATTCCAATTTTTGCCACACAAATTATATATGCGAAGAAGAAGATACAGAAAGGCTTGCAGATGAGTGCGATGTTATATTTTTGGCGCTGCCTCACGGAGAAACAAGCAAACGTGTAACGGAAGATATTTTAAGCAAATGCAAAATTATTGATTTGGGCGCAGACTTCCGCTTGCAGAATATTGAAACCTACGAGAGCTGGTACTGCGAGCATTTTTCAAAGGATATTTTAAAGGAAGCTGTTTACGGCTTGTGCGAAATAAACAGAGAAAAAATTAAAAAATGCAGAATTGTGGGAAACCCCGGCTGTTATACCTCCTGCTCCATACTTTCGCTTTATCCCTTGGTTAAGGAGGGACTTATTGACCCTGACACCATTATTATAGACGCAAAAAGCGGTGTTTCCGGCGCAGGCAGAGGAACAAAGCCTGACAATCTCTATTGTGAGGTAAACGAGTCCGTTAAGGCTTATAAAATAGCCTCCCACAGGCATACTCCCGAAATTGAGGAGCAGCTTTCCATAGCGGCAGGCAAAAGCATTACATTAAGCTTTACGCCTCACCTTATACCCATGAACAGAGGTATTCTGGCAACCTGCTATGCAACCCTTGCCAAAAACTGCGCCTATGAGGATATGAGGGCGGCTTACGAAAAATATTATAAAAACGAGTATTTTATAAGAATAATGAAAGAGGGGGTTTTTCCCGAAACAAGATGGGTTAAAGGCTCTAACTTTGCGGATATAGGCTTTACTGCGGATAAAAGAACAAACAGAGCCGTTATTGTAGGAGCGATAGATAACCTTTTTAAAGGCGCGGCAGGTCAGGCTGTTCAAAATATGAATATACTTTTCGGACTTGATGAAAAAACGGGAATTGACTTTGTTCCGCCTTTCCCCGTATGATAAGGAGTGGATTTGCTATGAATATTATAGAAGGAAATGTTACAACACCAAAGGGCTTTGCGGCGGCAGGTATTCACGCAGGCTTAAAAAAAGCAAAAAAGGATTTGGCTGTTATTTTAAGCAAGCTGCCCTGTGCCGCAGCAGGCTGTTTTACAACAAACGTGGTTAAGGCGGCGCCTGTTTTGTACGATATGAAAACAATAAAAAATACCGTTTACGGCGTGGTTGTAAACAGCGGCAACGCCAATGCCTGTACAGGAGAGAGGGGTTTGAAGGACGCTGAAGAAACCGCCGCTGCTTTGGCGGAGCTTGCCTCCTGCAAAGGGGAAAACATACTTGTTGCCTCTACGGGGGTTATTGGAGTTAATTTGCCTATGGAGGTTATGAAACAGGGTGTTAAGGATTGTTTTAATGTTTTGAGCGAGGACATCCAAGGCGGCGAAAATGCGGCAGAAGCAATTATGACAACGGACACCTTTGCAAAAAAAGCCTGCGTTCAAATAGAAGTTGGAGGAAAAACCGTTACTCTTGCCGGAATGGCAAAAGGCTCGGGTATGATAAACCCAAATATGGCAACAATGCTTTGCTTTATAACAACGGACGGAGTTATAGCTTCGGAGGTTTTGCAAAAGGCTCTTTCCTGCGCTGTTAAGGACAGCTTTAATATGATTTGCGTAGACGGGGATATGTCTACAAACGATACTGTTATGGCGCTTGCCAACGGAGCTGCGCAAAACAGTGAAATTCTGGCGGACACGGAGGATTACGGCAAATTTTTGGACGCCGTTAAATATATTACAAGAAATCTTGCGATTAACTGCGCAAAGGACGGAGAGGGAGCCACAAAGCTGATTGAGGCACACGTTGTAAATGCCAAAACAGAGGAGGACGCAAGACTTTTGGCAAGAAGTGTTGTAAGCTCAAATCTTTTTAAAGCAGCCATGTTCGGCTCGGACGCCAACTGGGGCAGAGCCTTGTGCGCCATGGGTTACAGCGGCGGAGGCTTTGACCCTGCAAGGGTTACAATGGACTTTGTTTCGGAATACGGCTCAATAAATGTTATAAACAACGGAGAGCCTGTTGTGTTTGATGAAGAGCTTGCAAAAAACATATTGAGCAAGGATAAAATAAATGTGGAAATTGACGTAAAAGACGGCAGCTTTGAGGCTTTTGCATGGGGCTGCGACCTTACCTACGATTATGTTAAAATTAACGGGGATTACCGTTCATGAGAGGGAGAGAAAATGTCGGACTTTAGCAGCGAAATTAAAAAAGCCGCCATACTTACGGAGGCTTTGCCTTATATTAAGGAGTTTAACGGTATTACCGTGGTAATTAAATACGGCGGCGCGGCACTTGTAAATGAAGAAATTAAAAATACACTTATAAAGGATATTGCCCTTATGAAGTATGTTGGCTTTAAGCCTGTTATTGTACACGGCGGCGGCAAGGATATTAATAAAATGCTTGACAGGCTTTCCATAAAATCCGTTTTTAAAAACGGACTTAGGGTAACAAGCGAGCAAACAATGGACGTTGTGCAAATGGTGCTTGCAGGCAGACTTAACAAAAACCTTGTTACGGAGCTTTGCGCCCACGGCATTAATGCGGTAGGACTTTGCGGTAAGGACGCAAATATGCTTAAATGCACTCCTATGCGCCCTAACGGGGACAATATTGGTTATGTGGGAGAAGTGGAGGAGGTAAACACCACACTTATACACACACTTTTGGATAATGACTTTGTTCCCGTAATTTCACCTATAGGGGTAGGTATTGATGACGGCAAAAGCTACAATATAAACGCAGACTATGCCGCTGTCGCAGTGGCAGGAGCGCTTCATGCCGAAAAGCTTGTTTTTGTTACAGATGTGCCGGGTGTTTTAAAGGACGTAAACGACCCCGAGAGCATTTGCTCAGTTATTCATGTGGACGAGGTTAGAGAAATGATAAAAACAGGCGCAATAAACGGCGGTATGACGCCTAAAGTGGAATGTTGTATTGCAGGAGTTGAGGCAGGTGTGCCAAACGTGCATATTTTGGACGGAAGAATTGAACACTGTTTATTGCTGGAAATATTTACAAAGCGTGGTATCGGTACGCTGATTGAGGGGTAATTATATGAATACAATAGAAAAAGGCAAAAAATATGTTATGAACACTTACAATCGTTTTCCCATTGCTTTAAGCTATGGAGAGGGTATGTATGTTTATGACGAAAACGGGAAAAAGTATTTGGACTTTTTGGGGGGAATTGCCGTAAACAGCTTAGGGCATAATTACCCTGCTCTTGTAAACAATATTGCAAATCAGGCAAAAAAGCTTATTCACTGTTCAAACCTTTATTGGACAAAGCCAATGGCTGATATTGCCGAAAAGCTTGTAAACGAGGGGGACTTTGACAAAGCGTTTTTCTGCAACTCGGGCGCTGAGGCTATTGAGGCGGCGTTAAAGCTTTGCCGTAAATTCGGCTCAAAAACAGGCAGACAGGAAATTGTTGCAATGAACCATTCCTTCCATGGACGTACCTTTGGCGCAGTTACCGCAACAGGTCAGCAGCGCTATCACGAGGGTCTTGGAGATATGCTGCCGCACATTGTATACGCGGATTTTAACGATATAGACTCTGTAAAAGCGGCGGTTACGGATAAAACCTGCGGAATTTTAATGGAACCGTTACAGGGGGAGGGAGGCATACACCCTGCCGATGTTGAATTTTTAAAGCAGGTAAGAGCCTTGTGCGATGAAAAGGACATAAAACTTATGTTTGATGAGGTACAGTGCGGAACGGGCAGACTGGGTACATACTTTGCATATCAAACATTCGGCGTTGTTCCCGACAGTGTTAGTATGGCAAAGGGTATTGCAGGGGGCATACCAATGGGTTGTATGATGGCTAAAGAGGACTTTGCACGGTGCTTTAACCCGGGCGACCATGCCTCTACATTTGGCGGAAACCCCCTGGCCGCAAGCTGCGCCAATGTGGTTTTTGATGAGCTTAAAGGCGGAATTTTGGAAAATGTTAAGGAAAACGGAAAATATCTTACAAAACAGCTTTTGGAGCTTGCGGAAAACCACAACTCAATTAAGGACGTAAGAGGTATGGGCTTTATGCAGGGCATTGAGCTTAACACCCCCGTTTCCCCCATAATTTCCAAGGCTATGGAAAAGGGGTTGCTTTTGGCGAATGCAGGCAGTAATGTTATAAGGTTTGTGCCTGCGCTTATTGCGGAAAAAACACATATTGATCAAGCGGTTAATATACTGAATACGGTTTTAAATGATTAAATGAGAATTTTATGAGTAATAACGGCAGATTATTTTAGATGTAATTTTGCCGGGGGTTATTGTTTTGAGGTTGATTTTTCTATCAGAACCGTATATAATATTTATATAGTAAAGAATATTTATTGCTTTTTACGTTATAATGTATTATAATATAATTTGAAAGGAATGATATATATGTCACAAGCCGTTAATGTAAATTTCAAATTAGATAAAGATGTGAAAGCAAGTATGGAACAGGTTTGCTCCGAACTCGGACTTACAATGAGCGCGGCATTTACTATATTTGCCAAGAAGGTTGGCAGAGAAAAACGTATACCGTTTGATGTTTCGGTTGACCCGTTTTATTCCGAAAGTAATATACATTATCTTGAACAAAAAATGGCAAATTACAAG
>CAYMAA010000083.1:0-7584 GCA_964388305.1 uncultured Lachnospiraceae bacterium
GACCGTCTTTTAATACAACAATTCTTGTACCAAGTGTCATAGCCTCTGTCTGGTCATGTGTAACGTAAATGAAAGTAGTATCAAGCTTATTGTGAAGCTTAGCAATTTCAGTTCTCATCTGAACACGAAGCTTAGCATCCAGGTTTGAAAGAGGCTCGTCTAAAAGGAATACGGATGGGCGTCTTACTATTGCACGACCCATGGCAACTCTCTGCCTTTGACCGCCTGAAAGAGCCTTTGGCTTTCTGTCAAGAAGATGGTCTATTTCAAGAATTTGAGCAGCTTCTTTAACCTGCTTGTCAATAACATCCTTAGGGGTCTTTCTTAATTTAAGACCAAAAGCCATATTATCATAAACAGTCATGTGCGGATAAAGAGCATAGTTCTGGAAAACCATGGCAATATCTCTGTCACGGGGAGATACGTTGTTTACAAGCTTATCGCCGATATATAACTCACCGTCGGAAATTTCCTCAAGGCCGGCAATCATTCTTAAGGTAGTAGACTTACCGCAGCCTGAAGGGCCTACGAATATGATAAATTCCTTATCTGCAATATCAAGGTTGAAGCTTGGAACGGCAACAAAACCGTTAGGGTACTTCTTAACAATATTTCTTAAACTTAAACTAGCCATTTATATATTCCTCCCTGAAATAAAATTTATGCGAGAGCCAACCGCCCCCATTAGAGCCTGCTAAAAATGCACGCCCCTGTTAACTGTAATTATATTACAGCATTTCAATTAAAAAATCCATAGCTTAATTACACAAATTATTTTTTCAATTTTGTTTAATTTGTACACCTCGAAAATTTTTTTGACATTTAGTACATATTTTACTTGAATTTATTAAATTTTACGTCATTTTATAGTAATTTTTTAACAAATATAAAGCAATGAACAATTTTGCGTTGTATATTTTGCTCATATTTCAATTTATAATGAAAAAAGTATTTGTTTTCCATATTCTATTCCTTTATATGCGCAAATCCCTCTCCCACCACCTCTGCAGCGGAAGCAACCGTTACAAATGCCCTTGGGTCGCTCTCCTTAACAATTCTCTTTACCGCATAAAGCTGTTTCTTTTTTATAACGCAAAAAATCATTCCTTTTTCCTTTCCGCTGTACTCCCCTGTGCACCTTAATGTTGTAACTCCTCTGTGTACCTCTGCCATAAGCCTTTCCGCAATATGCTTTTCTCTCTCCGTAATAATAAATACCGCCTCGGAAAAACCCGCCCCCGTAATTATAACGTCAATAACCTTTACTGTTATAAAAATTGAAATTAAAGCATATAATGTGTTTTTTGCGCCAAACTCCCACAAACCCAGTCCTATAATAACAAAATCCGCAACAAATATTATAAAGGATACCCTTGCGCTCGGCAGCCATCTGTTTATTACACCTGCCAAAAGATCCGTTCCCCCTGTAGAATAGCCTGTTTCCAATATAAGTCCGAGTCCTAAGCCTGTTATAACTCCTCCAAATAAAACCGCCAAGGGCAAATCCGTTTCCGGCACAGGCAAAAATTCACATATCCACAGCATAAAGGAAAGCAGCGCCGCCCCTGCTATGCCCCTTGCCGCCTTTTTGCCCAAAACAGCCAAGCCAAGTCCAAATACAGGCAGATTTATAAGTAAAAATAAAGCGCCCAAGGGTATGCTCACACCCCGAAAATCCAAAACAACCGACTGTATTAATATTGCCGCGCCGCTTGCGCCGCCAATAACCAAGCCGTTAGGCTCAAAAAACAAATCCACAGCCAACGCCATTAAAAATGTGCCTGCAATTACATATAAATAATCCCTTTTCAAATATACTTCACCTTTTCTTTACGGTTATCCCCAAAATTTTTAAGGCTTCCCTTATTCTATTCTGTTTTATTGTACCCAAAGCCATCAAAATTAACCCCCGAATAGAACAATGGCGGTTTATTCCACCTTGTAAATTATACACAAAAAAGGACGGCTCCGGCAAAACCGCCCTGTTCAATCATTTTTAATTTTATTAATGCCCTGCGGGCTTCTTTTCCATCATATCCTTCTCAACCGTAAAATCAGCATGGAGCAATGTGCAAAGTATAAGTCCCAAGGGTATCAATGTTGCCCAAATAGCTTTCCCCAAAAATAAATTACATAAAACTGTTCCAACAACTGCGCCGAAAAGGAAAAACACAAGCATTTCAAAATGCTGCAGCAGCTTATCCCTGTGAGATTTATCCATATTATGCATGTGCTTTACTTCCTTTGCCAAGCCAACCCCAATTTGCCTTACATGGTTTGTGGCAAATGTAGTCGCCATAGGAACTCCCTCTGCCTGACGGAATGTATTATACTGCATTGACGCTATAAAATTTATTGCCACCTGGGAGATCTGTACGGGAGCTGATTCGGGAATAAAGCCAAGCGCCAAAACAACTAACATTTCTATTGCAATTAAAAGAGTGTCCCATCGTATAGGCAAACGATGCTTTATAGGGTTCGGAAACAGCTCCGACACAAATGCGCCCGTAAGATAAGCCGAAATGGGGATAATATAATAAAGCGCCTCGCTCCATTTTCCTGCGCCGAGCGCCATTCCCAATAATACAATGTTTCCCGTTTGAGCATTGCAAAACACATTTCCCCTAAGTAAATAAGTAAAAGAACCGAAAAATCCCGAAACAAAAATCAATATATGAAAAAGCCATTTTCTTTCACATGTAAGAAAATATATGCCGTTTTCTTTCTCTTTTTGCTTAACGGAATGTACGCTGAATTTTTTACTTTCATTTTTTACTGTTTGAGTATCCATAATCAGACCTCTAAGCTTGGCTTATAACTGTTTTGTTAAACTTCCCGAACAATAAAAACATTATATCACATCTGTCAATAAAATCAACCCCGATGAAAGCATAAACACAACAAAACGGAGTGGTCTCCCACTCCGCATATAATATATATAAACCTATGTACATTCTGAATTTATAAAGCAAACAAGCTTACTCTAAATCCGTAAGAGCCGCAAAGTCCTCTTCACCTGTACGAACCTTAACAACCTTTTGTACATCATAAACAAAAATCTTGCCGTCACCGATATGCCCTGTATAAAGAGCCTTTTTAACAGTTTCAAGAACATCATCAAGAGGAATGTTGCCTATAATAACCTCTACCTTAACCTTAGGCAATACGTTCATATCCAGCTCAACCCCGCGATAACGCTCTCCTGCGCCTCTTTGTATGCCGCAGCCCATTACCTGAGTTACCGTAATACCGGTTACGCCCAAATCGTTAAGAGCGGTTTTAAGAGCCTCATATCTGGAGTGCTTTGCAATAATGGAAACCTTGTACATACCCGTAGGCTGCTGACCAACACTTTCTGTTCTCGCAACCTTAATTGCGGCATTCTTCTGAGCAGTATTTGCCTTGCTGTAGTCGCTTTCGCCAAGGTCTGTATTGTCGTTAATTTCCATACCGCTTGTAAAGTCTGCAATACTAAAGCCTGCATAAGCTGAAGGAAGTCCGTGTTCCACAGCGTCCAAACCTGTAATTTCTTCCTCCGCATTTACTCTTAAACCGAATATAGCCTTTATTACAAGAAATGCTATTGTAATAGTAACAGCCGTCCAAACCGCTGTACAAAGCACACCGATAATCTGAATACCCAACTGATGGAAACCGCCGCCGTAAAATAAACCCTCTGCCGCAATCTGGTTTGCGCCGAATGTAACACCGTCGCCAATGCCTCTTGCAAAAGCAGGAGCGGACTTTGTTGCAACAAGACCAACCGCAAGCGTACCCCAAATACCGTTTAAGCAGTGAACGGCAACAGCGCCAACAGGGTCGTCTACCCTAAGCTTGTTATCCAAAAACCATACGCCAAATACTACCAAAACACCCGCAACGGCGCCAACAAAAATTGCTCCGAAGGCATCGCACACATCACAAGGTGCGGTAATTGCTACCAAACCGGCAAGGCTTGCATTCAAACACATGGAAACATCGGGTTTGCCGTATTTTACCCATGTAAAAATCATACAAACAACCGTGGCAACAGCAGGAGCTATTGTTGTTGTAACAAATATTGAGCCAAGCTCCTCAACCGTTGTGGCTGCTGCGCCGTTAAAGCCGTACCAGCCAAGCCAAAGAATGAATACACCCAGGCAGCCGAGAGGAAGGTTGTGACCCGGAAAGGCATTTACTTTTGTAATTTTGCCTGCCTTATCCTTAACAAACTTGCCGATACGGGGACCGAGTATAGCGGCGCCTATAAGAGCGCTTATACCGCCAACCATATGTATACAGTTGGAACCCGCAAAATCATGAAATCCCATCTGCGCCAAAAATCCTCCGCCCCATGTCCAGTGAGCCTCTATAGGATAAATAACAGCAGATATTACTGCGGAATATATACAGTAGGAAATAAACTTTGTTCTCTCAGCCATAGCTCCGGAAACAATGGTAGCTGTTGTTGCGCAGAATACCAAATTGAAAACGAAGTTGGACCAGTCAAAATTAGCATAATCGGTAAAAATATCAAAACCCGGGCGGCCTATAAGCCCAAACATATCTTCACCTAACAATAATCCAAAACCTATAAGAATGAACATTACGGTACCTATACAAAAGTCCATAAGGTTCTTCATTAAAATATTACCTGTATTTTTAGCTCTGGTAAAGCCTGCCTCCACCATAGCAAAGCCTGCCTGCATCCAGAAAACCAACGCTGCACCGATTAAAAACCATACGGAAAATACTTCATTCATATTAATTCCTCCTTAATATAAATATAAAAATTTTAACTTAATCGACGTCGAACAAAAATAAAAAAAGCGCTGAGTAAATTCTCAACGCCTTTGTTTTTTGATGTTAAAATTATATACTACATTTTAATATTTGTCAATAATTATATTTTAATAAATTTTCATCAAATTTAACATAATATAAATAAAGCAGTTCATTTTGCACAATAAAATTAATATTTTAACCGCAATTTGCACCATATTATATTATTCCACTGTTCCCTCACCGGGTAAAATATGAAAAAATGTTACAAAAATACGGCAAAAATAAGCGATTTATTTGAATTTCATTTTTCTTGTTATCCTAAACAGCGTCACAGCGGCACATCTCCAAATCCGGCAGATGTTTTTATACTACATCATTTTTGTCATTTCCTTTTTAAGTCTGCCTATAATCTTCTTTTCCAGTCGGGATATGTAGCTTTGGCTTATGCCCAGCTTATCCGCAACCTCCTTTTGCGTCATTTCTTCTCCGCCGTTTTTAAGTCCAAACCTAAGCTCAATAATTATCCTCTCCCTTGTGGAAAGTGCGGCAACAGCCTTTCTTAAAAGCATTTTGTCCACCTCGTCCTCCACGCCTCTGTAAATTATGTCCACGTCAGTACCCAATATGTCGGAAAGCAGCAGCTCGTTCCCCTCCCAGTCCACATTCAGCGGCTCATCTATGGAAACCTCGCTTCTTAATCTCGTGCTTCGTCTTAAATACATAAGTATTTCATTTTCAATACACCGCGAGGCATAGGTCGCAAGCTTAATGTTTTTATCTGTCTTAAATGTATTAATTGCTTTAATAAGTCCTATTGTTCCTATGGAAATTAAATCCTCCACATTTATCCCCGTGTTTTCAAACCTTCTCGCAATATAAACCACAAGCCGCAAATTATGCTCTATAAGCGCCTTTTTGGCTTCCTGCTTTTTGTCCGTTCCCAGCATGGCTGTATATTTTAACTCCTCCTCAATATTCAGCGGCGAAGGAAGCGCCTCCGAACCGCCTATATAATAAATTCCTTCGTCCTCAGCTTTTTTTAAATGTAAAAATAACAACAGCCTGTCAAGCAGCCTTACAGCCATTTACTCCCATCTCCTTTCCGAAAACATCTTCTATGTTAATAAGTCCTCTAAAACTGCCATCGCCTGATAATGTCATAAAAACTACTCCCAGTAAAAAATCCTTTTGTTTAACTCCGTCAATTACCACCTCGTCTGCCTTAACGCAAAATAACAATCCCTTTTCGTTTCCTATGCTTTTGTACGGCAGAAAACAAAAATCCCCTTCTCCGCCGTATTTTCCGTAATATGCAAAAATGTCCTCTTTCATTTTTTCCCTTTCCTCAAAAAGCTCCTTAACAGCCTCAAACTCCCCAATAACAACCCCTCTGCCGCCAAAGCCGTCCCTAATGCCGTTGCCCGTATCCCCAAGGCAGCAAAACTCCGCCTGCCTGCCCTTGTACCTTACAACAACATTGTAAAACACTCTTTTTTTAATAACCGAATTGTAAAATACGCCGTAAATAACCCTTGCCCCCGCCCAGCATATTCCGCAGCAGCTTAAAAGCAGCTTAATTGTAATGTTCCGTACTCCGCAGCTTATATTTTCTCCTATTATGAAGCCTATGTTTGTGTAATAGAAAAGCCACATACCCACGCCGCCAACGCCAAAAGCCATAAGCAAAACAACAAAAAACTCTCCGGCAAACTCCTTAAGTCCCTTCGGCAAATAAGCAATAAAACAGCTCCCTGCCATAATAAGAGTGTATGTAAAAATATTTCCCCCTCCAAATGCTAAAAGTCCCAAATGAGAGCCTCCGCCAAAAACCGCTCCCAAAACGCAAAGCCAAAGGCTTCGCCGCCTTTTTAAAAACATTCTTCCCAAAGCAAAAACAAAACAAAGCATCGCAAAATTGATAATAAAAAGCACATCGGCATATAATGTAATCATATAAAGCTTCCTCCTTCGCTTTTAATTATACCTCAGCCGCAATTTATAAATTGTCAAAATAAAACCCCCGTACATTAATTTGCATTTCTTAAAAGCTCCGTTTTTTGTAATATCTGCACAATTACATCAATAAATTATGTTAAAATCGCATAAAATCCATTTGTTGACATTGTTAAAATATTTGTGTATAATATTTTTGGGATTTGATGTGTGGTAACTTGTTTACAAGGGGGTAAACGGACTATTTGCTTGCGGAGCATGGGAAGCTCCCCTCGGTATGCGTACCAATGCAATTAGTCATTTTTTGATGAGAATAAACCATCTTCTTTAGTTGATTTAACCATCTTGTTACTATACTCAAAATGGTAAAATATTAGGAGCTGTAATAAAAAATATTTTGGAGGAAAAAACTATGTCTTATGTACAAAATGTATTAAACGGCTTAATTGCTAAAGACGGAGGTCAGCCTGAGTTTATTCAGGCAGCTACAGAGGTGCTTACAACAATCGAGCCTTGCGTAAACGCAAACCCCGCTTACGAAAAGGCGGCTTTGCTTGAAAGACTGGTAGAACCGGAAAGACAAATTATGTTCCGTGTTCCTTGGATCGATGACAAGGGCAATGTTCAGGTAAACAGAGGCTTTAGAGTGCAGTTTAACTCAGCAATCGGCCCATATAAGGGAGGGCTTCGTTTCCATCCGTCAGTAAACCTTTCAATTATTAAATTTTTAGGTTTTGAACAGATTTTTAAAAACTCGCTTACAACGCTTCCTATCGGCGGCGGCAAGGGCGGATCGGACTTTGATCCTAAAGGCAAGTCCGATAACGAGGTTATGCGTTTCTGCCAGAGCTTTATGACAGAGCTTTA
>CAYMAA010000084.1:0-7500 GCA_964388305.1 uncultured Lachnospiraceae bacterium
CACCAACCCAATTAAACGAGATTTGACTTGTGCCGCCGCTGTCACCGCCATCACCGCCGCTACTGCCGCTTTCATATGTTGCTGTAATTGTTTTAATATAAACATAGCTACTTATATCAGTATTAATTACTAAATTTTTTGTTTCAGTAACATTATTAAGCTTCAGTGTTATTTTACCTGTTGTTAGATCATAAGCTATCGAGCCGGATTCATCTGTCAAATCATAATAAAAGCTTGTATTCAGTACATTTGTCAAAGTAAAAATTGTTTTACCATCTTCAGTTATATTCAGTGAGGGACAAGTATAAGTAGTAGATAGACTTATATCCAGAGTTACATTTGAACCCTCACCACAACTCACTGAGCCTGGTTCACATATATTACTTGTTTCCCATGAACAACCTGTCACACTCCAATTTACCTTTAATGAGCCGTCATCGGTAGTGCCGCCGCCATCGCTGCCGTCTGCCACATACCTTCTAAACAGCTTAAATCTAACCTTTCTCAGCGCCATAAGGTCGGTTATATCGTTGCCATCATCGTCCAGCCACTTTTTCCTTACATTAATATTGGTTTTTGCGGAATAATAGTCCGGCGAATGGGTATTTGTTACCCACTCCGTATAGGACATACTAAGGTTAGGCACATTGGCTTGGGTCATACAACTTTGGTCATAACCTTTTACCGTTGTTATATCAACAGCATTTGTTGACCCAAAATAGAAATAGTGCTTTGTTGAGCTGTCAAGCTTATATCCGTCAGGCGCTTTGGTTTCTTTCAGATAATATATTGT
This sequence comes from uncultured Lachnospiraceae bacterium, assembly GCA_964388305.1. Taxonomy (GTDB): domain Bacteria; phylum Bacillota; class Clostridia; order Lachnospirales; family CAG-274; genus JAJQCI01. Next base: position 794 of record CAYMAA010000084.1, read on the forward strand.
GTCAAGCTTCAGCGTTATAGTTGTGTCATTACCTTCTGCATCTGTGCCTGTTTTAACGGTTATGTAAACAGTTTCATCCCCATTGTCGTCTTTAACTGTTGTTCTAATACCGGAAACACTCAGCTTGCCTGAGCTATCTGTTGTAAATTTGGCAAGATCATTATTCTCCATATTATACAGTGTAAACTCTGCATTAGGCAATGTTAATGAAAAGTTATCCTCATCAATTTTATAAATGGTATAGCTTGTGCCGCCGTCAGCGCCGCCGCTTGTGCCGCTGTCTTCCCATTTTTCATTGTTTGTGGTTTTTACACCCTCATCAACCTTTACGCCGTTGGCAATAAGTGTTGCTTCATTTTCTACACCCAGCTTGCTTTGCCAATCTGCCAACGAGCCTACAATTTCAATATTTACCTTATAATCATATACAAAAACCACAGGCACACCGTTTGGTATTGTTGCTGTTATTGTTTTTTTATAGTCTGCTCCTTCTGCCGTGGGATTTATTAACACTGTTTCAAATGTCCATTTAAAGCTTTCAACCTCATCACCGCTGAGCAAATCCCCTGTGCTTTCGTCATATTTTGCATTGCGTATTTTCAGATTTCCGTTTTCATCCAAAACCGCTTTTCCGCTCCCATCTGTTTCCGCATAATAGAGCTTTACCGAATTTTGTATAAGGTTTACATCTCTTGTCAAGTATCCACCAGTATTAGTATCAGGAAATCCCGGCCAACTACCGTATTGCAAAACATCCACAAGCTCTATTTCGTCAGGCTTATCATCATCACTTACCGTATTTTCCTCATTATCTGTTTCCGGATACATTTTGCCATCGGCATTAACATCTATTGTATAATGGAGTGTTTTATCACCGTTAGTATCAAAAGCCGCCTGCTTTGAAAGGCTCTCTTCCGTTGTTTTTTCCACTTCATATCTTATGTTTTGCGTTTCAGAGCTGCTGTCGTAAGCTGTGTTGCTACCTATTGTAACGCTTACGGTATTTTTTACAGAGGAAGTGCTGCCGTCCGCAAGTATAGCATTTCCGCCGCCATCCTCTGAGTTTTCATCAACATAACACTCATACAGAATATAAGCCTCTTTCGTTTCCTCAGGTGCGGTAAATTTCAGTTCATTTCCATTACTTGTTACCGAATTAATTGTAAAGCCGTTTACAGTTTGTGAGTTAGTACTTGTTACTGTTATTACCGCATAGTTACTGTTAGCAGATGAAATATACATCTTTCTAAAGTTTACACCTGTAGGCAGAGTATCCGTAACGGTATAAACCGTATCGGCATCGCCCGTTAAGCTGACTTTTACAACCCAATAAAGAGTGCTGTTTTGCAATGTAATAGTAGTGTTGCCATCGCTATCGGTTATAACAGTATCATTGTCATCTCTATCCAATACTCCGTTAACAACAACACTGTTACTGCCTGCTATTAATTCGCCGCCAAAGCTGTTAGCGCCGTATTTAACAACCTTTTTCTGATATTCCCAGTAAGCAGATACATCATTCAATTTATTTTCGTATTTAACATAATCGGTTACGGAGGTAGTATCCGCAGTTGTTTGATATTCCCACGTTATTGAATTATTTCCATCTGTATTTTGTTCTATTTTTTGTATTACGGTAATTCTATAACCAATACAAGCGCTTGTTGTTGGGAAACTTACTAAATCATACCATGACCATTGATTGTCCGAAAATTCCACTTTAACATTGTCCGCACCCCAAGCCTCATTAACAGCATTTACCACAGCTCGCATTTGCTCCGCACTAAAATAATGCCCTGTGCCGCTTACATAGTCTTTAAACACTGCGCCTTCGGGTATGCCGCTTTCGGGTATAGTTACAGTAGATGACCAGCTTAAATTATAAACACCTGCACTGCCCTCAACCGCTTCTGCTTTTTCAAACTTTTTAGAAACAGAGCTGCTGCCGCTGCCCGGAACGGTTACTTCCCCTTTATCTTTAACAGATGTTCCCCCATCGCCGCTTGTTATGGTTACTTCATTTTTAATTTCCTGGCTGTTCCACCCTGTGGTATATTCCGTATAATAAACAATAGTATACTTTTTGCCGGCGTCTTCGCCGAATGTAATTGAAATTACTCTGCCGTCTTCATCTTTATTTACAACAACCGCAGTATTACCATCACCAAGTGTTACGGTATTACCATCTGCATCCGTAATAGTAATTTCACCAACAATTTCACCAAACTTAGTATCGGTTATGGTAAAGCCGTTAAGGTCTGTTTTACCATCGCCAACGGTCAATGTCCACTTAATTTTGTTATCATTGTCAATACTGCCGCCTTTCTTAATCAAAGGCTGAGCTGTAATATTTAAAGTAATGTCATCTGTGTCATCAATAGTATTGTCTTTATCTATTTGTGTTGATGCTTTAACACTATTGTCCGGATAATATGTAATATTCTGGGCAGGGTCAACCTCATACACCACAGTAATAACATAGCCGTTAACCGGGTCTGTGCCGCTGCCAGGCCAATCGTAAATAGTTGATCCCCCATCATACTCCCCCAAAGCAGCCAAATCGCTTATGGTGATAGAACCGTCATCATTTTCTTTTATTGTTGCGTTTTCTGTTACATCAGTAAAACTATTACCAAAATTACTATTATTTGGATCGTAAGCTATAACAGACGTAACCGAATTTGTAGAGGAATCCACCGTTTGTTTTAACCCAACTATGCCCTTTTTAATGGTTATTTTAGGATTATCTTCACCAACTGTAACAGGCAAGTTGCCTGCATCTAAAATATCTTCTATGGTTATTTCATTTGTGCCGTATTTGGACGCAACAACAATAGTATAGGTTATTGTATTATCCTCCGCATTATAGCTGCCTGTTTTGCTTGTGTAAATATCCTTTTTGAAATATTCGTTTTCTTCAAAATATATATCATCAGGTTTTATTTCCAATGTTTCAGAATCACCAAATTTAATAGTAAGCCCGGGTGATTCATCAGTCCAAGATGTGCTTGAAAGCTCTGCGTCAAACTTAACAAAGCCGTTAATTGCCGCCCCATTTAAAGATGTAAGGAATTCTTGCATAAAATTAATATTAATTCTATAATTTTTTAATGTGCCATTTTCGTAAACAGGCTCAAACGTATAGTAAAATGCCTTAGTCTGCTCATTTGATCCGCTTTGAAAGCCTGTGTGTGTTCCGTTAAGCAGGCTTTCGGGAACAATAACGTCCGCAGGCAAATCATAATAAAAGGTATCGGAAGATGATATACCACTACTACTATCAATAGTAAAATCAATTCTCAGGCTCATACTAAAGTTGCCTGTTACAGGGTCATAATCAGCCAAATAATCCCCCGTGCCGCTGCTGCTTGCCACCTTATTAACCGTTAACCGAGTTGCAGCATCTACAGCAAAAGCACTCTGCTCCGCCATAAGCGCAATAATGGGGTTATCCTCTACAATCTGCTCTTCAAGCTTTTCATCAACAATATCGAGTACTTCGGGTGTTACTTCAACCTGCAAATAGTCCTCCAAGCTGCTGCCTGTGGTTTCTTCCGTTGCGGCTTCTTCAACGGTAGTTTCCTCCGTTGAGGTTTCATCGGCAGAGCTATCCGAAGAAGAGGAGTTAGGGGCAAGGGCGGAGGTTTCCTCAACAATGGTTTCCTCGTCCGTAAGCACGTCAAGAGAGCCGCCCGAGGAAAGGGAGCTATCGGAAACGCCTTCAATAAGGGTGCTAACCTCCATAGTTATAGCAGGGAGGATAAGCATATAGGTTGTTATAAACACAACCAAAGCCCCTGCCGTAAGTAGAAGCCTGTGCCACAATTTTAATTTTTTACGCTTTTTCATAAACCGCTCTGCCAGCGGCAGCCTGCTTTTACCTGCCATTGCGAATACTCCTTTCCAAAAAATCTATTAAAGAGGCCCGAACGCCTTAATGGGCCACACTCTGAAAACAATTTTACCTACAATCTGCTCCTCCGCAACACAGCCAACGGCACGGCTGCGGCTATCCACGCTTGTGGAGCGGTGATCTCCGCAAACGAAGATACGGTCATCAGGCACTTGATAGGGCATTTTAATATCGCACTCGCCCAAAGCCTTTTCGGTAAGATAAGGCTCGTCAAGCTCCTCGCCGTTTACAAAAACATTGCCGTCATCGTCAATTTCCACATATTCCCCCGCAAAAGCGATAACACGCTTTACGAGTATTCTGTTATTATAGTAAAAGGAAACAATATCCCCCCGTTTAAAGCTGTTGCCCTTTACGGAAACAACAACGTCCTTTTCAGAAAGGCAGGGGGTCATGGAAGAGCCGTAAATTTGAAGAACGGGCAAAAACAGGGTTGCCACAAGCACAGCCACCGCAGCTACGGTAATTAAAATATAAACCGTACTTCTGAGCACCTGTGCGTAACGCTGTTTATAGTTTTCTCTTTTAAGCTCCGCTTCAAGCTGAGGTATGTTTGGCATACCCATTTGCCTGTTATTTTTATCCTTTTTCATTATTACCGCCTCAAAACAAACCGATTATGGGGTTTCCTCCGTTTTTTCATTATTTTCATTATTTTCATTATTATTTATATGCTTAATACTGAGCAAATATTGATCCGCCGCCTGCTGAGCAACCTGAAAAATATTATTAAGTTTAAGAGCCGCCTCGGCTATAGAGCCGGAATTTTCCAAAATAATTTTACGCTCTTCCAAAAGTTTGTTTTTCTGTTCAAGCTCCGATTTAAGAGCCTCCACCAATTTAGATTGTTCAAGGAGCATTTGCAAAAGTTCACTTCTTTTAAGTTTTTTTAACTCTCGGTCTGTCATAAGCCGCCTCCAACACGCTCCCATAATTTTAGAGATAGTTACTCATTCTCTATTAACTATAACACACAAGCAAAATTTTTGCAACATAATTTTGGATAATTTTGAAGAATTTTTTATATTATATTATTATAATTTTATCATATTTGCATATATAGTTTTAATACACACATATTTAGTAAATTTTTGATTGCAACGAGGGTGTTTATATGCTATAATGCTTTGGTACGGCTTTTGACGATAAAATTGTTTTGAGGTGATATTATGGCAGTTGTACGGCCTTTTAAGGGGTTCAGACCAAAAAGGGAGCTGGTAAACAGGGTTGCGGCTTTGCCCTATGATGTTATGACGTCCGAAGAAGCGGCAAAAATGGCGGAGGGCAATCCGTATTCATTTTTGCACGTTGACAAGGCGGAAATTGATTTGCCCGCAGGCACTGATATTTATGACGGCAGAGTTTACAGAAAAGCCGCCGAAAATTTGGATAAAATGATAAAACGGGGTGTTTATATTCAGGACAAAACACCTGTTATGTACATATACCGTCTTACAATGGAGGGAAGAAGCCAAACGGGACTTGTTGGCTGTACTTCCATTGACGAATATTTGGAAAACAAAATTAAAAAGCACGAGCTGACGAGAGAAAGCAAGGAGCAGGACAGAATACGCCACGTTGACGCCTGCAACGCAAACACGGGGCCTATATTTTTAACCTACAGGGATAACAATGACATAAACAAAACAACGGACAGATGGATAAAAAGCCACACACCCGTATATGACTTTACATCTGAGGACGGAATTAGGCATACCGTTTGGCTGATTGACGATGAGGGTACTATAAAAAGGCTTTCCGAGGACTTTTTGGCTGTGCCGTCGCTTTATATTGCTGACGGGCATCACAGAAACGCTTCCGCAGTTAAGGTTGGACTTATGAGGAGGGAGGAAAACCCCTATTACGACAAAGACGCAGAGTTTAACTACTATCTTTCGGTAATTTTCCCTCAAAGCCAGCTTAAAATAATGGACTATAACAGGGTTGTGAGGGACTTAAACGGTTTAAGCGTTAAGGACTTTTTAAACAAGGTCAGGCGGAATTTTGACCTTGAAGAAATTAAGGACTGCAACACGCTGAAGCCTAAAGCGCCCCACACATTTGGTATGTACTTAAATAAAAGGTGGTATCTTCTTACGGCAAACAATGTTGACGAAACCGACCCCGTGGAAAGCTTAGATGTTACAATTTTACAAAAAAATCTCCTTGCGCCCATTTTGGGCATAGGCGACCCCCGTACCGATGAAAGAATAGACTTTATTGGGGGAATAAGGGGTATTAAGGCGCTTGTTAAAAGGGTAGACAGCGGAAATGCCGCCGTTGCTTTTTCAATGTTTCCCACATCTATGGAGCAGCTTATGAACGTGGCGGACAGCGGAAAAATAATGCCGCCAAAATCCACATGGTTTGAGCCTAAGCTGCGTTCGGGCATTTTTATCCATAAATTGTCATAATAAAAAATTTTCTTTTCTGTAATAATATTATTGAAATTATTACAAAAGGGAGTGTTTATATGAACAGATTTAGAACAGGACTTATTGCCGGCAGCATTTTGGGTATGGTAGGCATATCCATGGCAATGAGCGACCGCAAAACAAGAAAAATGCTTGTTAAGGACGGCAGAATTATGAAGCGTAAAGCAGGCAGGCTTATGGATAAGCTGGATATTATGTAATTTTTTTGGCAGAAAAGAAAAAGCAGACGGTGAAGGTAAATAATTACACCGTCTGCTTTTATAAATTTTTTTAAATGCTGAGCAAATCTGTAAGCCGGGTTCTGTCTTGAATAATCATCTGTCTGATACTGTTGTTGCCAATCAGTCTTTAGCGATCCA
>CAYMAA010000085.1:0-7173 GCA_964388305.1 uncultured Lachnospiraceae bacterium
TCTTCATCGGGTATAAAGTCGCCCAAATGGCTGTCCTCCTCCTCGCCTATGGGGGTTTCCAGGGATACAGGCTCCTGAGCGATTTTTCTTATTTCACGCACCTTATCCTCGGGCATTTGCATATTAAGGGCAAGCTCCTCATCTGTTGGTTCTCTGCCGTATTCCTGAAGGAGCTGACGGGAAACTCTTATAAGCTTATTTATTGTTTCCACCATGTGAACGGGTATACGGATTGTACGCGCCTGATCCGCAATAGCTCTTGTAATTGCCTGCCTTATCCACCAAGTGGCATAGGTGGAAAACTTATAACCCTTGCGGTAATCAAACTTTTCCACTGCCTTTATTAGTCCCAAATTGCCCTCTTGAATAAGATCCAAAAACTGAAGACCTCTGCCTACATATTTTTTGGCAATGGAAACAACAAGACGGAGATTTGCCTCTGCAAGGCGCTGCTTTGCCGTTTCATCGCCTGCCTCCATACGTTTTGCAAGCTCTACCTCTTCTTCTGCGGTAAGAAGGGGAACCTTGCCTATTTCCTTAAGGTACATACGCACATGGTCATCCGTGCTGACGCTTTCGGGGGTGGATAAATCCATCTCCTTTTCTTCGTTTGCATCGTTTTCCTCCAGCTCTTCCACACCGTATACGTCTATTTTGTTTATCTCAAGGTATTCGTATATTTTGTCAATCTGTTCCGTATTAAGCTCAAAATCCGAGAGCTTATTCATAATTTCCTTATATTCCAACACATTTTTATTCTTTTTGCCGTCTGCCAAAAGCTCTTTCATTTTGGAGGCAAATGTTGTTTCATCTAATTGTTTCAAAATTCTCTTCCTTTCCCATGGTAAAACATTGCCCGTATTTTAAATTTTCTACGCAAGGCTAATGTGTAATTTTGTAACATTTTTTTTGGACTCAATAAGGCTTTTTACCCGCACCACATCCTTTGAAGATTTAATCTCATCGGAAAGATAGGCGGTAAGTATAAGCTTAATATAGTCATTAACATTTTTTTCCAGTATTTGTTTATTTTCATATTCGGGATTGTTTATAAGAATGTTCATAACCTGATCCCGAATTTCAGGCTCTTCAAAATAATTTACAACCTCTGCGGCATATACCGGCTTATTGCCGGATATAAGTTCGGTTACTATATTATAAAGCTTTGTAAGAGTATTGTTTTTAAAATATTCCGATTTGAATACATCCGAAATTTTTTCATATACATAAGGATAATTTGAAATTATGTTTATTATACCTTTTTTTGCGGATTCCAAACCGGATTTTGCATTATTTTTTGCGGTATTTTGAAGTTTTCTTTTATTATTGTAGGCTATAAGAGTGTTTTTTTTATTCAGCTCCGATTTTATGGAGGCTGTATCCACATTTGTTTCATCTGCAAGACGCTTTATGTAAACATCTCTTTCTATTTCATTATCTATATCCGCAATAATATTTACGGCGGATTTTGTATAATTAAGCTTATCTTCTATATTACTCAGGTCTTTAGCTCCTCGTTCAAGCATAAGCTTAAATTCCGTTGCCGGCAGAGCTGTTTTTAAAAGCTCGGCAAAAGCCTGCGCTCCATAGGATTTTATATATTCATCGGGGTCTTTTGCGTTTTGCACCTGCAAAACCTTTGTTTGTATGCCTGCTCCTTTAAGAACGGGTATGGCGCGAAGCACTGCCTTTACGCCGGCATCATCACTGTCGAAAAGAAGTATAACCGTATCGGCATATTTTTTAAGCAGCTTAGTATGGTCTGCGTTAAAGCCGGTACCCAAGGCGGCGACGGCATTTCTAAAGCCTGCCTGATAGAGCGAAATAACATCCATATAACCCTCTACCAGAATAAGCTCCCTTTTTCGTTCCTTTATGGCAAAATTAATTGAATAGAGATTGTCGCTTTTATGAAAAACGGGTGTTTCGGGCGAGTTAAGGTATTTTGGTACGCCATCGTCCAGCACTCTGCCGCCAAATGCAATAATTCTGTTGTGAATATCTATAATGGGAAACATAAGGCGGTTAAAAAACTTATCGTAAAGCTTGCCGTTTTTTTCCGTTACCAAACCGCTTTTAAGCATTATCTCCTTTGAGTAACCCTGCTGTGAAAGAAAGTCCGCCGCTGAGCCTTTTTTATAGGAGGCATAACCCAAGCCGTAAACGGTTCTTGTTTTTTGGCTTATTTTGCGGTTATCCAAATACTGCCTTGCCAAAAACCCCTCGGAGCTTTGAAGATTATCATAAAAAAAGCGGGCAGCTTTTTTATTTATTTCATAAATATCCTGCCGTTCCTGTGCGGAGCGTTTATAATCCGCAGAAAAGCTCTCTTCGGGAAGGGGATAATTTATGCGGTTTGCCAAATGCTTTACCGCATCGGAAAAAGCAAAGTTACGGCTTTTCATTACAAAGCTTATTACATCTCCGGCCTCACCGCAGCCAAAGCACTTAAAATACTGCTCCCTCGGGTTTACACGAAAGGAGGGCGTTTTTTCGTGATGAAAGGGACAAAGACCCACAAAACCGCCGCTTTGGGGTTTTAGGTTCACGCTTTCGCCAATAACGTCCACAATATCGTTATTCATACGGATCTCTTCTATAACGCTTCTGGGGTAACTCATAAAAATCATCTCCGTATTTAGTTTTCGACATAAAAAAGTAAATCCTTTTTAAAAATTCAGTTTTTTGTACAGGTCTATCGCAAAACGGTCAGTCATACCTGCTATGTAGTCGCATATAATACGCTCTTTATCCGCAAGGCTTTGGTAGCAGGCAAGATATTCCGAGGGGATTTCATCAAAGTTATTTACATAATAGCTGTAAATTCGGCTTAAATATTTTGCGTAATCGTGTTTTTCGGAAACAATATCCAAATTTTTATAAACATTGGCAAACATAAAGCTGCGGAGAGAATAAAGGGCATTTTTTACATCTAAGGACATTATAATATCGTTTTTGCCCATACTGTTTTTTACAACATCATGTATAAGGCGGTTTATACGCTTGCGAACGGTGTTGCCCAAAACGCTTGTACAGTCCTTTGGCAAATCGTCCTCCGTAAGCGCGCCGCTACGCAGTGTATCGTCAATATCGTGGTTTACATAGGCTATTTTATCGCTTATTTGAACGACCTTTCCCTCCAATGTATTGGGAGCGCCGCCGCCGCGATGGTTTAATATGCCGTTTAGCACCTCTTCCGTAAGGTTAAGCCCTCTGCCCTGTTTTTCAAGGTATTTCACTATGCGAACGCTTTGCTCGTTATGCCTGAAGCCGCCGGGAACAACTGAGTTTAAATCCTGTTCTCCCAAATGCCCGAAAGGAGTGTGACCCAAGTCGTGACCCAAGGCAACAGCCTCGGTTAAATCTTCATTTAAACGCAGGGCCTTGGCTATTGTACGGGAAATTTGGGCGACCTCCAGAGTGTGCGTCATACGGGTGCGGTAATGATCCCCCTCGGGGTATATAAATGCCTGCGTTTTGTATGTAAGGCGGCGAAATGCTTTGGAGTGGATAATACGGTCACGGTCACGCTGATAGCAGGTGCGAATGTCGCACTCCTGCTCAGGTGCGGCTCTGCCCTTTGAAAAACGGCTTTTTGCCGCAAAGGGACTTAAAAATTCCATTTCCGCATTTTCCGTAAGGGTTCTTATATTCATAAAATCTCCCCTTTTACATTCTTTTAGCTGTTATTTATATTATTCTGCATTATTTTTAAAAATCCTTTTTAATGCAAAACCGCATTGAGCGGAAAATTGATTTAAGGGCAAAAATTTCAGTAAAATTGCTGTAAAGCTATGATGAAAAAGGTACAGAATGAAAGAAATGTTGGTGATATTGCACAAGCCGATTATTTTACTTTAAATATTTTTATGGGGTGTTGACAAAATTTTGGGAGTAGGATATAATATAATCAGTAATGTGGGTAAATAGTGCATAGCTTTAAGCTCTTGCTTGGATTTGTGCATTATTCCGCAGGGTTTTTAAGGCTTGCCGTCTTGTTCGGGAATCTGGACGGTGCAGTGATGAAGTTCTGCGGACTTTAATCGGGCTGTCGTACCCCGTTTTTAGATTACTCATTTTATACTATACGAAAAGAATTAATATTATAAGGAGGATAAGAAGTGAAAAGAAACAGTAAAAAGGTCATCAGCCTTATACTTGCGGCTGCTATGACTGTTACGAGTTTGACATTTGTTTCATTTGCTGAAGATGAAGCTGCAGTGAGTGCAGACGAGGTTGTTTCAGAAGAAGCTGTTGAGGCTGTTTCGGAAGAAGCTGTTGAATCGGCGGAGGACATTGATTTGGCAGATGAGGGCGAAGCCGCAACAGAGGAAACAAGCGAAGAAACACCTGCTGCCGATACAGGCGAAAGAGCTGAAAGCTATGTTTGGCAGCTTGGCGAGGGCAACGGCGCTCCGAGCTTTGCTTATGAGGGAACAAAGGAAACAATTTTTGCCGATTATGGCGTTTACGGCGCAATAATAGTTGACGCTACAAGCGGCAAGTTTAACAACTCAGGCAGAGGAGATGCATGGTGTCAGATAAACACAGGTACAATTCTTTATATACCTGCGCTTTCAGGCACTAAAATTTCAATTGAACCATACGGAAATGAAGAGTTCACCGTAGGTACGGCTACTCTTTCCGCAACAAACGGTTTAAGCTACACTTCCAACGGCTTTGACCTTGAAGAAATTGACGGATATACATATTTAAAGGTTACTGTTACAAACGGCGGCTATATCAGCGCTGTTTCTGCCGTAAATGATTTATCCGAGCCTGTCAGCGCAACAAGCTTTATGATGTGGATGGACGAGGTAAACAACGGCGGAACTGTTGCCGCAGGCGAATATGATTATGACGGCAGTGTTATTACACTTGTACCCGGTCTTAACGGTGAGGACTATGTTAAGCAGAGCAGTCAGGTTGAGGGGCATTACAGCTACAAGGCAAGCAACAGACCCGACAACGCAGGAAGCCTTACACAGCCGCCCACATCCGGTCAGAGTATGACATTTAAGCCTGCCGCAAAGGGTACATTTACGGTTTACGGTGTTGTTCCCTCCGGCAAGAACTATATGTTTGTTGACTACACAATAAGCGATGACGGAAAATATACACAGGTTAGTAAAACTACCGTTACAGGTGAAAAGGAAACAATAGAGGTTGACCCGGGTCATCTTTACTGCGTATATACAGGCGGTACAAACGGTTTCTACTTTGTAGGCTTCCAGTATATTGTAAACGAGCCCGCACAGGTTGGAGTTGCTTTTACAGGCGATGACCTCAGTATAGCAGAGGTTTATTTTGATGACGCCAACACAGGCGGACGCCACGGAATTGTAACAAAGGATTCCACAAATGTTGTTCTTTACAAGGGACACACATACAAGCTTTCCACAAACGACGGCGCTAAAGAGGCTACAATTAACGGCAGCACCGAATATACATTTACAGGCGATGAGGGAACTCTTACAATAAATATTGAGGATCTTCCGGCTGTTAAGCTTAGCGGCGAAATTACGGGAGCAGATGCAAGCTGTGTTGAGAGCATTACATTTACAAAGATGGTTGACGATGTTCTTACAGATACGGCTTATACATTTACCGCAGCAGAGGCTATAAGCGGAAGCACATACAGTGTTGAAATCTTCCCCGGCAGCTATGCTACATCTGTTGTTACAAACAACAATTACTTTACAAACGACCATGTTGATGTTGTAAAGAACACAGAAACAGTAAATGAAGTTTATCTTGAAACAATTGACTACGACAATTACACATACGGCGTTGGAGCTGAAAGAGAAAACGAAAACTCCAACATTAAATTTTATAACTTTAACTTCCACTCTTATGAGCATGGTGTAAGCGGCGGCGTTGGCGCATACCTTACACTTCCTGTTAAGGCAGGTCAGAAGATTAACGTAACAGGCTCTTATGACGGTGAGTTTGAGGTTGTAGGCAACGGTGCAAACAGTGTTGCCGTAAACAGCGGCACTTCACTTGCAGCAGCCTATACAGCGGCTGATGATGATACAATGATTACAGTCACAGCTACAAAGACAGGTAATATTGTTGAAGGCTCAAGCGGATGCTACATTAAGAGTATTTCAGTAAACACAGCTATTCCTTATAAGAGCGAAATTTCCGTTCCCGGCGATTATGACACACTTACCGAGGCTGTTACGGCAATCAGATCTATGGACAGACCCGAGGGTGAAGAGGGCAGAGTAACAATTCAGCTGACCGCAGATCTTCAGGAACAGGTTAATGTAGATGCAGACTACATTACACTTGAGGGTAACGGACATGAGGTTAACTGGTACTATGGTATCGGTTCTCAGTACTACTCAATCGACGGACAGGGCTACTACAGCGAAAGCCTTTTCAGAGATAAGTATTACAGAGGAGATCCCGCTTCCGGCTTCTGGGGCGGAACAATGATTGTAAGAGGCAACTACTTTAAGGCGGAAAACGCAACCTTCAGAAATACATATAACTATTATGTAACAGAAAAGGAAGTTGAGGACGGCGTTATTCCTACCGACGGCAAGCCTGAGAGAACAATCGGTACAGACGTTAGAAAGAACGCTATGAGAGAGAGAGCAAACGCTCTTGCTCCTTACGGTGACTACGGCGAATACAAGAACTGTACAATTCTTTCATCACAGGATACATTGGGTGTAAACGGAACGCTTACAAACCATACATATTTTAAGGATTGTACAATCGGCGGTCTTTGCGATTATATCTGCGGTGCAGGTACTATGCTTTTTGATGACTGTACATTACAGTGGCACAACGAAGGCGGCACAGGCTACTTAACAGCGCCTAAGGCTCCTCCGTATATTTTCAGAAACTGCAACATCGTTTCCGAAAATGTTGAGGGTTACACAACAAGCAACGGTATTTACGGCACATACGGCAGACCTTGGGACGCCGCATCAACCGCTTACTACATCAACTGCGAAACAAACGGAACAATTTCATCTTCAGGCTGGTCTGATATGAGCAGCAACACGCCTGAAAACGCTAACTTCTATGAATACAACAACACAAGCAACGGAGAGCCTTTCCTGTCAACAAGAGGCAAAGAGCTTACAGACGAAGCGCTTATTGCTACTTTAACATCCGATGATGTTTTGGCTGCTTACTTTAACGGTTACGAGTTTA
>CAYMAA010000086.1:0-4125 GCA_964388305.1 uncultured Lachnospiraceae bacterium
TTCTATAAAATATTTTAGCATTTTCTGGGTAACATCATAGTCGGAAATAACACCGTCCTTTAAAGGCCTTATGGCGGCAATATTGGCGGGGGTTTTGCCTATCATTTGCCTTGCCGCTTCACCAACGGCTATAACCCTGTTTGCGCTTTTATCTATTGCAACAACAGAAGGCTCTTTTAAAACAATGCCATAGTTTTTTACATATATAAGCACTGTTGCCGTTCCCAAGTCAATTCCTATATCCGTGCTTAAAAACATGGCTCATTCCTCCTCTTTGCTTTTATCCGCAATTATTTTAAGCCTTTCAATTCTGTTTTTAGAGGTTTCTTCTATAAAAAATCTGTAATTTTCAAGCTTAATTTCCTCTCCGCTTATGGGAAATCTGCCGATAATGCCCGAGATATATCCGCCTATGGAGTCGAAATCCTCATCATCAAAGTCAGAGCCTATGGTATGGTTTACATCATCAATTCTTGCATTGCCGGAAACGGAAAAAACATTGTCGGAAAGCTTTATAATATCCTCGGCGCTATCATCGTTTTCGTCAAAAATTTCCCCCACAATTTCTTCCAAAATATCCTCAAGAGTAACAATGCCCGATGTTCCGCCGTATTCGTCCAAAACTATCGCCATGGGTATACGGTTTTTACGCATTATGCTTAAAAGATCCTTGCATGGCTTTGACTCGTAGGTGAAATAAGGCTCTCTCATAAGCTTTTTTACGCTAAAGCCTTCTTTATCGGGCAAAAAGCCAACGTCCTTTATGGATAAAATGCCTATAATATTGTCGGTTGTATCTTCATACACGGGCATTCTTGTAAACTGCTCTTTTTTATAAACTCTGCCAACCTGCTCCAAGGTGGCGTTAATGGGTATGGCAACCATATCCACCCTCGGTATCATTATATTTTTGGCGTCGCTGTCACCCAAATCCACCACATTGTTTATCATTTCCTTTTCATCGTTTTCTATAACACCCTCCTCGTGGCTTACGTTTACCATTGTAAGCAGCTCGGTTTCCGTAACGGCAGGGGCATTATCCAAAGTATCTCCCGTAAGAAACCTTAATATGAATGATGTTATTATATTAAGCAAAAATATGACAGGTGTAAAAATAACCATACAGAAATAAACAGGCTTTGCAACCGCAACCGCAATTTTTTCCGAGTTGGCTGCGGCAAGGCTTTTTGGGGTAATTTCCCCAAAAATAAGAACAACCACGGTAATAATGCCCGTTGCAATACCAACACCGGCATTGCCGAAAAGATTTGTGGCAATATAAGTGGAAAGGGCTGTTGCCGTTATGTTTACAAGGTTATTGCCTATAAGTATAGCGGATAAAAGCTTTGACTTATTATTTAAAAGTTTGCCTACAATTTTTGCGTTTTTAACATTGTTATCTATCATGCTCCTGAGCTTTATTTTGCTTATGGAGGTCAGGGCAGTTTCCGAAGATGAAAAGAATGCCGATAAAGAAAACAAAATAATAAGTATAATGTATTGAAATATTTCCGCGTGACTGCCGTCCAAAAAAATCACTCTCCTAAATAAAAGCTGAAATACTGTAATTATACCATTTAATTATATCACGGCTAAATACATATTTCAATTACTAAATAAAAAATTAAAAAAAGATTGATTTTATTTTGGTAATATGTTAAAGTAATAATGTGGTAATACTTTAATGTGATAAATCAAGGAGGAAGATTTATAATGAAAAGATTTTTAGGCTTAACACTTTGTGCCGTTATGATGCTTGGGGCTGTTGGCTGCGGCGGAAGCGCCGATGGAGAAAACGGAGAGGTTTCCACCGAAACTGCTGCTGCCGAGGGAGAAACAGAGGGCAGCGGAGAAGAGCTTGTAATAGGCTTGGACGATACCTTTGCGCCAATGGGCTTCAGAGATGAAAATAACGAGCTTGTAGGCTTTGATATTGACCTCGCAAACGCCGCCGCCGATATTATGGGTGTTAAAGCGGTTTTTCAGCCTATAGACTGGGATACAAAGGAAACAGAGCTTGAAACGGGCAAAATTGACCTTATTTGGAACGGTTTCAGCTATTCCGATGAAAGAAACGAGAGTATGACTCTTTCAAAAGCATATCTTGACAATAAGCAGGTTATAATTGTTCCTGCCGACAGCGAGATTGGTGTTAAGGCAGACCTTGCCGGCAAGAAGGTCGGCTTGCAGGACGGATCTACAGCGGCTGATGCTGTTGAGGCAGACCCTATTGCTTCGGAAATTGATGAAATTTCCACCTACGATACAAACGATCTTGCATTTACGGATCTTTCCGCAGGCAGAATTGACGCTGTTGTTGCGGACGTTGTTTTGGCAACATATTACATTGAAACTTCGGGAGCTGATTTTAAAATTCTTGACGAGGACTTTGGCTCGGAGCAGTATGTAATTGCGGCAAAGAAAGGCAACACAGAGCTTATGGACAAGCTTGAAGCTGCTCTTGACGAGCTTGGCACAAACGGAAAAGGCGAAGAAATTTCCAACAAATGGTTTAACGAAAATATTTATATTCACTAATATATAATGTACCTAATGGATTTAAGGGTTCGGGGTGGAAATTTCCGAACCCTTTTTGTTAAGGGAGGGTTATTATGGACAATCTTTTAATTAATTGGTTTACCAATGCCAAGGATTGGGCGCCGCTAATGCTTGACGGGTGCAAGCTGACGGTTAAACTGTTTTTTATTGTAATTTTGTTTTCCATACCCGTCGGACTTATAATTACCTTTTTTTATACAAGCAAAAATTGGCTTTTAAGAAAGGTGTTTGGCTTTTACATATTAATAATGAGGGGAACGCCTCTTTTACTACAGATATTTTTTATTTATTTCGGTTTGCCCTTTGTGCCGAAAATCGGGCATTTGCTTACCATTCAGGACAGATTTACCGCAGGGTGCATTGCCTATGTGCTTAACTATGCGGCTTATTATGCGGAGATTTTCAGAGGGGGATTGCTTTCCGTAGACAAGGGACAGTATGAGGCGGCAAAGGTTTTGGGACTTACCAATTTGCAGACAACATTTAAAATTGTTTTGCCCCAAATGATAAGAATTTCCCTGCCCGCTGTTTCCAACGAGGCTATTATTCTTGTTAAGGATACGGCTCTTATAACAACCATAGGTCTTACAGATCTTTTAAAGGTAACAAACAGCATTGTAAACAGAACCACAAACATTTCCGCTTTTATACTTGCCGCCGTTTTTTATTTGATTATGAGTTATTTTCTTACGCTTTTCTTTAAATGGCTGGAAAAGAAGTATGCTTATTAAAGGGAGGGCTTACAGATGAAAAATATGTTAAAGGTCAGAAGCCTTAAAAAGAGTTTTGATAATTTGGAAGTGCTTAAAGACATTAGCTTTGATGTAAACGAGGGTGATGTGGTTGCCATACTCGGCCCCTCAGGCTCGGGAAAAAGCACAATGCTCAGAAGTCTTATTGAGCTTGAAGAGGCGGACGGCGGCAGCATTTATATTGAGGGAGAGGCGCTTTGCGAAAACGGTGTTTATGCGCCAAAAAAGAAACGGAGAGATATACTTTCCAAAATGGGTATGGTTTTTCAGCATTTTAATCTGTTTCCTCACATGGATATTATGAAAAATATGCTTTGCGCACCGGAGTGCAGAAAACAAGGGAGCAGGGCGGAGCTTGAAAAAATGGCGGAGGAGCTGCTTAAAAAGGTAAATTTATGGGATAAAAAGGACGCTATGCCCTCTCAGCTTTCGGGAGGACAGAAGCAAAGGGTTGCCATTGCAAGGGCGCTTATGCGGCGGCCGGACATTATGCTTTTTGACGAGCCTACCTCGGCGCTTGACCCTGAGCTTACAAAAGAGGTTTTGGACGTTATTAAGGAGCTTTCCGCAGAAAAAATGACAATGCTTATTGTAACCCACGAGATAGGCTTTGCCGTGGAGGCGGCAAACAAAATTATATTTTTGGACGGCGGCGTTGTTGCGGCGTCGGGCACACCCGAAGAGGTTGTTGAAAATTCGGATAATGAGAGAATAAAGGCATTTTTGAATAAGGTTATGTAATAAGCATAATCGCTGTTTGGAGGAATTTAGGAGGAATTTATTATAGAAGGCACATTATACCAAAGGACAAAAG